>NZ_CP027786.1:0-302330 GCF_003795145.1 Tetragenococcus koreensis
GCAAAATTTTCGGGGCAAATCGAACTGGAATACATCAATAGTAACGATGCTAAAACGGAGATTACTTTTTCGTGTGAAGATGGGTACGCTCATGCAATAGAACCTAAAATTTTCAAAATTACAGAAAATGAAGACGAAGAACGTATTTTTCGCATTGTAAATAATGGCACAGCACCTGCTCGTGTAACGTTTGATTTACAAGCTACACGTGATGTAGATAGCTTTGCACTGATTACTGGCAATGACGAAGACGAGGATGGACAAGTCCTGCAGATTGGTGATGAAGACGATCCAGAAATCACGGAACAGGAACCCACCACCATGCTGTGGAAGGGTAAAGTAAATTCTAAACAGGAAAACAATTGGCAGGATAATATCGCCACACCCAATTACTTTTCGCAGTCCGATAATAACGATAAAAAATCGAGGGTCCAAGGCTCGATCAACTGGTCCCAAAGCGATGGCGTTCGTGCCAGAGATTTCGGTGGTTGGAACGATGGCGACACTGGTTTTTGGCATGGTCCAAGTATTACACGTTTTACTCGGCAAGGCGTGCAAGATTTTATCCTTTATACAAGGTTTAATTTTCGCGTCTCTCCGCTTTGGTTAAAAGGTAAGAAGCGGTTAGAACAAGGCGGAATATTGGAATTTAACGTGCGTGATAATGACGATAATTTGATTTGCGGTGTCCATTTTAGAGATAATGACAATAAAAAAGAAGTGGTTTGGCTGCAAGTTTATTTGGCAGACGTGAAAGTTTGGGATGGGAAAGTGCCCAAAGCAGAATTGATGAAAGATAAGCGTTTTGCTGGTGGTTTAACCATTCAGAGGAACGGGAATAAGTTTTATATTGAAATTATTAAAAACCGTAACAAAAAACAACAATGGAAAAAAACACTAAGTCGTTACAACGAGGCAGCGGCAAAATTAGAAGCTACACGTGTGGATTACTGGTTTGCCCAATATGGGGGACGGAAACCTCTCGCTATGGATGTGACACATTCCAATTTCAAAATTTTAAACTCAGAAGACGAAGCGGATATCCCAAATCATCTACTAGAAGATGATGAAGTTTTAATTGATGGAAATGAAGGCGAAATTCATATTAATGGTGCGAAAAGACCAGAATACTTCACAGTTGGTTCTGAGTTTATCGAAGTGCCTCCAGGGGAAACAGATATCTATCTAGTGGATGACGGTGCTATGACAGGCACAGCGTCGATTGAGGAGGTATTTATATGATTTTTTATGTATTGGATAATCGCATGAATTACCTCACTTTGATCGATACACAAGCTAGTGGATCAACACTACTGGAAGATATAAAAATTGAGTATGGACTCAATGATAATGTACTGCTATATACCTTAGATATGACAGTACATAAAACAACCGATGACAGCCAGCATTTGGTGCCGCCTAATGTATTTATGTTTGAAAACAGTTTTGGGGAGATGGTCGTTTGTTCTATTCGATCGTTAAATAATGAGACGAGGTTCAGTCGAGAAATCCATTGCGAAGATTTGGGAATGGACTTACTTAACAACTCTTCTTTCGCCTTTACGGCAAGTAAGCGGCAGAAAATTGATTACTATATCAATCGTGAGCTTTATAGCACAGGTTGGCAAATCGGCATCAACGAAATACCCGATACCTACCGACGTGTTGAAATTTCTGACTCTGAGACTACACTAGCAAGAATCCAAACACTAGCGCAGGAATTTGATTGTGAAATCAGCTTTGGCGTGGAAATGCGCAACAACAAAATCAAAAAGAAATTAATTAATATCTATAAACGTTTGGGTTCTGAGAAAACCGATATTGTTTTGCGTGAAGGGGATGATATTGTCACATTGTCTAAAGATTTAGACGTCTCAGAAATTAAGACAGCGATTATTGTTCCCGGAATTGCCAAAATGACGTATGACGACGGTCAGTTCTATAGTCTCAAAGGCGAAGAAACGATCATGGACAGATACGCTTTAAGTGACTGGGGTGGTGTTGTTTCTAAAAAAGATTTCAGCGGAGGTTACTACTATGCTGCCTTTGAAGGTGGCGACGATATGGATATCGCTGAAAGATTTACCGCCGGAATTGAGCAACTAAAACAAGTTAATGTGCCGGAAATTAAGTACGATGTAGAAGCGCTATATGATGATAGCGATTTTGAAATTGGCGACTACATTATGCTTGATGATCCAAAAGCTAACCCGCCAGTGTGGGTTAAAGCTAGGGTAACAAATAAAGTTATGACACCGGGCACCAACGCCAACAACCAGCTAACACTTGACAATTTTACAGAACTAAAAAGTCAAATCAGCAGTCGCTACTCTTCCTTTCAAGACCGTTTGGAAGGCGTCAAAGAGGAAAACATCACCACAGAAATTCAGACGACCAGTCAAGGCAACCAGCGCATTTTAAGCTGTCACGTCTATCGCAATGGTGTGGAAATCACAGATACTTTAAAGGAAAGTCAATTTATCTGGACCAAAAAGGATAAAGACGGCGTGCTGGATTTGGAGTTTGGCAAACCGGTAGGACGCGCCGTTACAGATAGCTTAGATCAAATTGTGCGAGAATCTTTTTATGAATGTACCGTGATTTACTACAAAAACAGATATGTTAGTAAAAGATACTTTATAGATGGTTTAATCGAACTAGCAAGTAAAGTTGAGCTAGCACGTGACGAAAATAGTATCGTAATACCATTTATTACAGATACGCATTACGGAACACAATCGGTTATACGTGACAATATCGAATATATTACTAAGTCAGCGGACCATTTAAAAAACGTTGCAGACTTTACCCACATCACAGAAGTAGATGCGGTGGTACTTGGTGGCGACCAAGTAGATGGTACAACAATTAAAGATGTTACATTGCGAGATTTACAAAGCGTGGTCGGCATCTGTAATACCTTTGATGCACCGTTTTTCCAAGTTCGGGGCAACCATGATGATAATTCGTCAGCCGATCAAAAGTATGGCCAGTTTTTAAGCAATATGGTCATGCCAGACGAACTTTATAGTTACATGGTGCGACCGTCTATCGATTTCGGAATCGTCGAGAATCCGGACGATCGTAATATGTATTACTACTACGATGTTCCAGATAAAAACATGCGCATCATCGTGTTAAACAATTTCGACATGCCTTACACACTGACAGAGCAAGGCAAGACCAAATATCGTGCAAACAAGATGGGTGCTTATCGGCAATCACAGATTGATTGGTTTATTGATACGCTGAAAAGCACGCCAGAAAACTGGCAGGTTACACTCTTTGAGCATAACGGATTTGGCGAGGGTGCAGGTAAGTCAGGCTATATCCCGATCAACTGGGAAATTATGACAGGCATCGTCGAAGCTTATGTTAACGGCAAAAGCTTTAAAGGCTCTGACACTACAAAAGACTTTGAAGCCAGTGTGAACGTCTCTTTTGATCGTAAAGGTGTTATCACTTTTATGGCTACTGGACACCACCACAAAGACTACGAAAGTAAAATGTATGGTATCCAACATATTGGGACAACGTGTAGTCGAGCCAACGAAAGTTATGACTCTCCGTCACGTCCTTTAGGCGAGCTAGCTGAAGATGCTTGGGATGTTTTTGTGATTCATCCAGATCGGCGGGAAGTTGAAATCAAACGTTTTGGCGACGGTAAAGATCGGAGGTTTGTTTATTGATTATTAAGGGACAAACTAAGGTAGAAAATTATATCGATTTTCAAGACGTCGAGCCTAAGAACCCTGTTAAAGGTCAGAAATACTATGATGGCGATAAAGTCGTTACATGGACTGGTAACGAGTGGAAAACGGTTGTCAATCCTACCCAGCTAGAAAAAGATGTGGCGAACGCTGCACAAGCTGGGGAAAATGCAGGTGTTGCAGCCGATGAAGCTATGACAGAAGCCAAAGAGGCAAGAACGCGTGCAAACTCGGCAGTGGATAAAGCAGATAAGGCAAACGAAGACATAACAATTATTTCCAATACCGTTAATGGCCATACATCACAGATCAGTAGCTTAGGCGATAATCTTAACTTACGTGTTAAAAAAGATGATGTCATTAATCAGATCAATATTTCTGATGAAAGTATTTTGATTGACGGTGCGAAAACACACATCACGGGCAAAACCACAATCGACGAGGGCATTATTTCCACCGCCCACATAAAAGACGCAGCGATTACTAGCGCGAAGATTAAAAGCATTACAGCTGGCAAAATCGAGGCAGGTACAGTAAAAGGGATTACTTTAACTTCCGAAACGGGCATAGGTAACTTCAAAGTTGAGGGACCGCAGGCAGTTTTCGAAAATACGGAAACGAAGGAAAAAGCGAAACTGTCAGAAAATGGTCTACTACTTTTTAATAAAAACAACCAAATGCAGTCGCAAATCACGCAACGCATGGTAAATAGTAGTTACTTTGGTACCTCTAACATCAATACCTATATCACTGTGGGAAGTATTGGCGTGGGCGATGATGTGGCAGATGAAGGCAGTGGAGAATTCAGAGTTGTTGACTACGACCCTAGAATGGCGCAAGAAAATGGCATGGGAGACGGTCGAGACGACTACACTTATCTGAATATGAGAGCCAACGCTTTATTTGCCAACGTGATACGTGTGAACTACGCCGAAAGAAAAGACGGTGTTGTGAATAATAATCTTTATCTACAACCTCGTTGGGGCTATGAAGTACGTTTAACAGCGCCAGGAACGACTGGTGGAAATTCTACTTATCAAGACTTAAGAGCTAAAGATTTATACGCCAATGTTTTACAATCTAACAACGCCAATGGCGACAACCACGTTTATATTCGTCCGATTAATTCGGGAGAGCTACGTGTAATGAACCCTGATAACACCAGCTATAGAAATGTACGCATGAACAATGCTTATGTAGCGAATATTGTTAAACCAGCGGCAGGAGATTTATATATAGGTACAAGTGGCGGATTGATGATCCAAGGTCGGGGACTTTGGGAAGATGGCAATTGGCGTCCGGTCTATGCACAAAGCTTTAATAATAAATCTTTGGCGTCGTTAAAAACCGACATAAAAAAATACCCCGATGGTGCATTAAATGTCATTAATGGATCTGATATTTATAACTATAAAACCAAAGCAGACAAAGGTAGCAAGTACGAGGCCACAAAAGTGGGCCTGGTAATTGGCGAAGGTTATCAGTCGCCTAAGTGTGTCCAAAGTGACGATGGAACAGGCATAGACGTATACTCAATGGCTTCTGTTGCTTGGAAAGCCATTCAAGAACTGTCACAGGAAACAAAGGATTTAAGATCAGAAATCGACATACTAAGAAGGGAATTAAATAATGAATAAAGAAGAATTTGTTATCAATCAACTAAGCCTGCGCATCGCCCAGTTAGAGGCGGATAAAGCAGGATTACAAGCAGATTACCAATTACTAGCACAAGAGTATGAAAAAAGCAAAAAATAATGAAGAAAAGGAAGATGATGAAAATGCTAAAAACGACTAAAAATATAACAGTAACTGGACACTCTGTGATTGACGATACCAATGCGGTTTATTTTCGCGCAGATATCAATCCAGACGGGGAAAGTCAGATTCGCCAGTCTATACAGGATCAAGGGTTATACGACGAAAATAAAGAAGAATGTCGGAAAGATTTTGCAGACTTTACCGCTCAGGTCTACGAGATTGAAGACCAAGCTGTAGAAGAGATTGATGATAGGGGTTTGGAAGAAGGATAGCAACATTGAGTTATAAGAAGGGAGCGATCAAATGCTACGAAAAATTGCAGAAATCAAAGTACCCACAGGTGCAGGGGCTCGGGAAGCCAGAACGCAACCTGTTTTTGCAAGTTACGATCGGCAAGGGGCAGCCTTTGCCTTTTATTTTAGCGATAGTATCGTCGCCGGAACAAAGGCTAATTTATTATTTATGATTGATGGCCAAAAAGTGTTTGTCGATGACGATGTCACATTAGGCGAAACAAACGAAACGCATACTTTTACTTATCCACTGCCCGATGATTTACTAAATTACACAGGCAAAATTGACGGCTATTTGTACTTTGACTTTGAAGATGGGAGCCATTCGGACGAGATCCACTTTGTATTTACGATTAAAAAATCGAAGATCGATGAAGAAATGGAAGAAGCTCCGGACGTTTACATCAAGAGCTTCGAAGATGTTAAAGAGCAAGTGGAGCAAGCAGCCGACAGCGCTACGAAAGACATTGAAAAAGTGAAAGACAACGCCGAAAGCCAGATTGGCGATTATGTGGGCGAAGTTGAGAGTGCGAAAGACACCGCTGTGGAAGATATTGATAAAGCATTGCTTGTAGATGAGGCTAAGAATTACACAGATGATAAGGTTGAAGAGTTTAATGAAACGATTACAACACAGTTGGCAGAGACTGAACATTACATGAACCAATTACAAAACATATTCATGGGTAAGGGGTTAGAACCCTATTGGATTGAAACGGCAGTCGAGTTTGGGTTTACTCTTGGGGGTGTTCCTGAAGGGATTAGTAATTACGAAGGTGGTAATTATTATTTAGAGGTTTCAGGTAACGAAGGGGATAATTTCGTTACGGTTACTGGTGGAAATATCACTCACGCAGGGCAAACAACTTCGTGGGCTGGTGTCATTAAAGATGATAGTGGGAATTGGAAACCTTATCGAGTTTTAGGGACTGATGGAATCGACCAAGTTGAAATCATTCCACCACTACAAACTACAATTACAAACGGCGAACTAGCTAACGTACATGACGCAAACAATGGGCAACATTACACCGAGCGAGGATATTTCGCCTTAGCACAACATATTTACAACTATTCACCTTTTTACGCAAATAGAAACAAAGTGGTTTCAAAGTTTAACCCAACAATTGATTCGATTGAAGAAAATAAATGGAGTCAGGTAGACACTGACCGAACACCTAGGTTTTCCCACGAGGGAATTAGAACTAGTAGTGAGTTGTTGCTAAATGAATCTAATGATGTATTGTTAATACCATCCACTGGCGGAAAAACGATGGAATCAAATTACGAAGTGGACGTGTCAGGTAAAAAAGGTTATGTGGAAACCCACGTTGGAAATGGTAATATTACTAATCTAAAAGTCGATTTTTATTTAGACGATGTTTTAGTTCAAAGTTACGAGGCTGAAACATCAGTAGTTAATAAGTTGAAGTTTCGTTTTGATAATGCTGAAAAAGCAAAGTTATCTATTTACGCCCCGAATACAACAGAGTATTCGTCCTATCGAATTGGACGGACAACATGGTATGAAACAGATGAAGAATCAACTGCTATTATACCTCCTCACAGTCGAGTCGTTTATTTAGGCGATTCATGGGGTGAGTTCCAAAATCGAGCAATCAGTCGTGAAATGTCAAGATTACTAACCAAAGATAGTGGAACAACAGTAGAGGTCTTTAATGATTCTGTGGGTGGCATGACAAGTAAATGGGGGATCGCTTGGTTTGAAGAATATGTTATAAAAAACAAACCTACCCATGTGATTATTGAGTTCTTTACTAACGACTTAAACAGTGTTGGCAATTCACACCCCTATAATTATGTAGCCCCAGATGGGCAGACTTATTCGGGTGAAATAACTTCTAGAGAAGAATGGTTGAATAATATAAAACAAATGGCTGATATTTCCAAACGGTATGGTATTCAACCTATCATCGTTGCACCTGCTTTAGTCGAAGGTGACAGTCAAATTTTGAAACACCTTATCGCTTCTAATATGATGTTTGATTGATTGTAGATGTAAACTGTGCGGTAAATGAAAACAATTAAAGAGGTAATTAAATGAAACAAACACATTTCAGATTTTTTTAAAAATACACCATTTCCGGAAGAAGACGTAGAACCATAAGAAGAATAATTATGAAGACTTGCCTTAATAGGTAGGCCTTTTTTGTTAGGAGTGATGCCATGTGGAAAATATTATCTTTTATAAATGATAGAAAATCATCTTTTACTTTTGTTATAGGGTCGCTTGTGTATGGTTTTTACCACTTTTTTAATGCTAACATCCTTAGCCAATCAGCCGCTTATACAATTACTGATGATTTGTTTACCTTTATAGGTGGTCGGGCGTTTGGATCAATCTTTATCATCATAAGCGCCTTAAAATTATATGCGATTATTTTCGAAAAAGTGCAAATGAAAATATCGCTTTATTTTATACTGCTTTCCTTGTGGATTATTTTAGGCGTTTGCTTTTTAATCTCTTTTTTAGAGGGCAACGCTAATGCAGCATGGATTTACTGTTTTACCATTGCTGCTTTTTCCACAAGCGTTATAAGCCAAAAAAATATCATGCTAAAGGGGCATAAATATGGCTGATTTTTGGCAAATATTTATAGACAGTGGGCTTGGCCATATTTTAACTTTTGCAGGCGTACTTGTCACAGGCTGGCAAGGCCCAAAGGTCGTGGCCAAAATACAAGGTAAAAACAAGGTAGACGAAATCAAAACAGAGGGCGATAGTAAAGCGGAAGAGCTTTATGTAAATCATATTGGCGAGGTTATCAAAGAGTATCGTGACCAAGTTCAAGGGTTTAAACAAGAGTTAGAAAAAGTTAAAGAAGAATTTAAACAATTTCGCGAAGAACATGAAAAAGAAGTAAATGACTATAAGCAACAAATTAGCTTCATGAAAATTGAAATAGAGAAGAAAGACACCCGCATCCAAGAACTAGAAGAAGAAAACGAAACAATGAAAATTGAAATTCATCATTTGAGAGGGGGTGACAAGTGATGGAAGTGTTACAAGAACAATTGATTGCTATTGTTGGCACGCTGTTAACAGTTGTTGTAGGTTATGCCGTGAAGCAACTTAAAAACTTTTTGGATCGCAAAGGCATTACTGAAAGGTTAGAACAGTATGAAAAATCTGCACGAATTGCCGTAGAAGCAGTTGAGAAAATCGCTGAAAATGAGCATATTCCGGATAAATTTCAGGAAGCTAAAAAGCGAGTTGTTAGAGATTTAAAAAAATACGGCATTGAAATTTCTGATGACGATTTAAAGTATTTTATCGAATCGGCAGTTGAAGGTTTGAGAAAAGGAGTAGCTGAGTAAGCTACTTTTTTTAGTTAGGAGGAACACATTTGAAAAAGATCAAAACTTTACTTATGACAGCGATTGTTGTTGTCATGACCTTTGCACCCATTGTGGTCGCTGGAGCTTACTCCATTGATACCACGTACAATAAAATGAGGTCATCGCAACGGACGAATAATAATTACATCATCTTACACGAAACGGGTGGTGTCGCACCAGCAATCAATAACGCACAGTATTTCAACCGCGAATGGCGCAACGCCGGAACATACTCTAGTCATGTCGTTGGAGACGGGGGCAAGGTTTATCAAATCTCGCCAGAAGGTTATGTACAATGGGCCGCAGGTAGTTATGCAAATGCTAACTCGCCTGTACAAATTGAGTTAGCTAGAACTAATGATAAAGCTACCTTTGAAAAGGACTATAAAGCTTATATCAATCTAGCACGTGACAAAGCTAAGAAATACAATATCCCTTTGACACTAGATTCCGCCGGTCGTGGGATTAAATCTCACTTGTGGGTTACACAAAATTTCTGGGGAGATCACACAGACCCTTATGGCTACTTAGCACAGTACGGCATCAGTAAGGCAGACTTAGCCCAAGACTTGCGCAATGGTGTAGATGATACATCAGATGTAGATGCAGATAAACAATCTCCAAGACCCGGAAACAAAGCCCCAACGCCAGATAAAAGTAGTGGTTTTCACGCTGAAAAAGCGACGTTTACTAATGGCGATACAGCCATCAGAGTACGCTCAGGCGTTCCAGGATTAAATGCACCTCGTGCAGGTATGTTGCCAGCTGGAGCTAAAGTTAATTATCAAGGTTGGGTTGCTAAAGATGGCTACACTTGGGTACGTTATACAGGTAGTAGTGGCAATACGTTATACTTGCCCGTACGCCACAATGGCACACCTTACGGTACGTTTGGCAATGGTAAGCAAGCGAGCCAGCCTTCAGCAAACAAAATTGCAGAAGATGGACAGTGGGGAAGCTCAACCACACGCAGGCTCCAACAATATCTAGGCACTAGCCAAGACGGCGTAATCAGCGGTCAAGTTCGCACCAGTGCGAATGCTAATGTTTACAGTGCTCAATGGGGCAATTCAGGGTCTAACGTCATCCGTGCACTACAAGCAAAACTAGGCTTGCCGCAAGATGGCAACTTAGGTCCTGCGACCGTACGTGCTTTACAAGCTCATTTAGGAACGACGCAAGACGGGCAAATTAGCCCACGCAGCAATGTTGTTAAGGCTATGCAACACGCATTGAACAACGGTACTTTTTAAACATTAAAAAATAATTTCGTTTGATTAACTACTAAAGCCCTCGCGTTTGCGGGGGCTTTTTTTATGCTTTTTAATCCACGCTCTCATGAAAAGAGCTACAAAAAAGGAAACAAAAAAATGATTTCAATCCGCACGAGCAATACGCTCATGATAGCGCTATTATAACACTATCTTTTAAGCCTGTCACGACTTTTTCTAATTCGCTGTGCATTTTCGGACAGCTGATCACCGTAGATCGCCTTTTCGTACGGCAAGTAAGAGTTTACTGCCGCTCGTGACATTTTAAGCTTGTCCTCAATCTCTTTGCTGGTTAGTCCTTGTGCGTGTAAATTAGCGATTTTATCTGCTAGCGGTGTTGAGTAAACGCCCTTAGTAATCAATAGCTTACGCACTTTTTGCTCACTGATATGGTGTATTTTAGCCGTCTCTTTAAGCGAGCCTGTCTTTTTATAAGTGTTGGCTACCTTGTCAATCAGATGGCTGGTAACAGACTTTTGCCGCTGGTCGCTATAAGGCTCATCTTTATCGATGACCCAATTACGACCAATTTTTTGCGCAGTGGTAAATCCACCACGCAAAACTTTTTGTCTTATAGTATCAGGAGTAACGCCGTGTAATTCGGCGTACTCCCTTAGGCTTATGAGTGTCATTTTAACACCTCTTTAAATTCGACTTTTCCATTGACGATTTTTGCTAACGTCCTTTTAGTGTCAGGCTCTTTTATTTTGACCGTGTGTTCAAACGGACGGTGTCTCAAGAATTCTTCATAATCATCGACCTCGGCCGTGATCATTTCTTCCAAGGATGAACGGTATTTATAACCACGCTCTTCCTCGTTAACTTTGTCATTCCTTACTATTAAAAACTTAACTAGTGACTTCATTTAAATTCCCTCTTTCATTTTTATTATGTATCTCCCTTACATCTATTATAATACTACGATAAAGTAGTAATGTCAATAATTTAATGCAAAGAATTTTGTATAATAAGGCAAAAAATACCGATCTTTTCAGACCGGCACATTTTATATAAAATAGGGCAAAAAAAGGGCAGATATTCTATAATGTTGTAAAATAACCGTATATAAATTATCTAAAAAGGCTTTAAAAAAAGGCTGTTTTGTAGTATTTTATAAGAATACACAATTGCTACATCTCACTATGATAACGATAAATTAGATTAATGACGAAAGGGGAAACAAAGTGAAGCTGTATTTTACTAGACACGGTAAAACAGAATGGAATGAGCAACGTCGCTTTCAAGGAATGAATGGTGATTCGCCATTATTATCCTCAAGTTTTGCTCAAATTCGTGCGCTAGGGCGCCACTTGCAAGATGTTCCCTTTGCTGCCGTTTATTCCAGTCCTTCTCAGCGTGCAAGACAAACTGCTCAAGGAATTGTTAGCCAGTGGCAAAATCAGATACCCATTTATTATGACGCAAGCTTAAAAGAAATGGGCTATGGAAAATTAGAAGGTAAAAGCATCGATCAAATGCAAGAAAAATATGGGAAGACATTAACCAATATGCGCCATCATTTAGATCTTTATGACGCTTCTGTGTTTAATGGAGAAACAGTAGCTGCAATGCTTGAACGGATGGTCAAAACAATTACCCATACCTCAGAACAATATGATGCTCCGGTACTTTTTGTGGGGCATGGAACTTCACTGACAGCAGCCATTCAATTTTTAGCAGGCAAAGATCTCCCTGATTTGCGCAAGATGGGTGGTTTGAGAAATAATAGCTTATCTATTTTAGAAACAAAAGGTAAAAAGAACCCTTACGAATTAACACTGTGGAATGATACCAGTTTTTTGCCATAAGCTAGTTATGCTAAACGAAAGGAGCGAATTGTCCATTGTCAGAAGAAAGTTATATTGTCGGCAAAGTTGCGGCGATTTTTTTCAAAAATCCTAATAATTTTTATAAAGTACTTTTAGTCAAGATTAGCGAAACGAACATGGATTACAACGAGAAAGAAATCGTGGTTACGGGGAGCTTTGGCAATGTTCAAGAAGAAGAACTTTATCGTTTTTTAGGTGAGCGGGTTGTTCATCCGAAATATGGCGAACAGTTCAAAGCGAATTCTTATCAAAAAGAACAACCAACTTCTGAAAATGGCCTAATTCAATTTCTTTCTAGTGAAAAATTTCCGGGTGTTGGGAAGAAGACAGCAGAAAAAATCGTTGCCCTTTTAGGTGAAGAAGCTATTGATAAGATTTTAGATGACCCTACGCTGCTTGAGCAAATTTCAGGATTAACTAAGAAAAAGCGGGAGATGTTACTTGATACAATTCGTTTAAATTATGGTATGGATAAAATGATTGTTGGCTTAAATCGTTATGGTTTTGGTAGCCAATTAGCTTTTGCTATCTATCAGACTTATAAAAATGATACCTTGGAAGTTATTGAAGAAAATCCTTATCAACTTGTTGAAGATATTGAAGGAATTGGTTTTAAAAAAGCGGATAACATTGCAGAGCAGTTGGGTATTGACGCTACCTCGAATAAAAGAATTCGAGCAGCTATCTTACACCAGATCTTACAACAATCAATGGAAACAGGGAATACCTACATTGCGGCAAAGGATTTATTAGAACAAGTTTTACATATGTTAGAAAATAGTCGTCCAGTTGAGATTGATCCAGAAAAAGTTGCTAATGGCGTGATTGAGTTAGTAGAAGAAGGCAAAATTCAACAAGAAAAAACAGATCTTTATGAAAACAGCTTGTATTTTGCTGAGTGGGGGATTGCCTCAACAATTCAACGTTTATTACAAAGAAAAAAAGAAATTACTTATTCAGAAAATAAAATTGACAAAAATTTGCGAAAACTAGAAAAGCGTTTAGGGATTGTCTATGGAAATTCGCAAGAAGAAGCGATTAAAGAAGCGATTCGTGCACCATTGTTTATCTTAACTGGTGGGCCAGGGACAGGGAAAACGACGGTTATCAGCGGCATTGTACAATTATTTGCTGAACTAAATGATATTGACTTGGACCCTAGTCAATACTCCGAAGAAACCTTTCCGATTTTATTAGCAGCGCCAACCGGGCGTGCGGCTAAACGTATGAATGAAACGACCGGACTACCAAGCAGTACAATTCATCGATTACTAGGCTTAAATGGACGGGAAAATAAGGCCAAGAATACTGCTCCTAAAGAACTTGAGGGTGGGCTTTTAATCGTCGATGAAATGTCAATGGTAGACACATGGCTTGCCAATACGTTATTTAAAGCTATTCCTGACAATATGCAGGTAATTTTTGTAGGGGATAAAGATCAACTGCCTTCGGTAGGTCCTGGACAAGTTCTGCACGATTTATTGGAGATTCCTGAAATCCCGCAAAAAGAACTAACCGAGATTTATCGTCAAGGAGATGGTTCGAGTATCATTCCTTTAGCGCATGAAATTAAAAACGGCCAATTGCCTAATGACTTTATGCAAAACCAAAAGGATCGTTCTTATTTTGCTTGCCAAGTACAACAAATTGAGCCTTTGATTTCTAAAGTGGCTTTAAAAGCTAAACAAAAAGGGTTTACACCACAAGATATTCAAGTTTTAGCCCCTATGTATAAAGGACCTGCTGGTATTAACGCGTTAAATAAAATGATGCAAGAAATTTTTAATTCAAATGCGGATGGGACAAAAAAAGAGGTTATCTTTAATGATACTGCCTATCGTATCGGTGACAAGGTACTTCAACTAGTTAATTCACCAGAAGACAATGTATTTAATGGTGATATGGGAGAAATTACCGGCATCATTTATGCGAAAGATTCAGAAGATAAGGTTGATCAACTAGTCATTGCCTTTGATGCAAATGAAGTGATCTATAAACGTAATGAATGGAATAAAATTACATTGTCTTATTGTTGTTCGATCCATAAGGCGCAGGGCAGTGAATTTAAAATGGTCATTTTACCGATGGTCAATCAATTTTCCCGTATGCTACAGCGTAATTTACTTTATACAGCTGTAACTAGAAGTAAAGAGATGTTGATTTTGTTGGGCGAAACTTCTGCTTACGAACGCTGTGTTGAGCAAGTTTCAACGTTACGCTTGACGGCGTTAAAAGAAAGAATTGCTAGAATTGATTCAATCTCACCGTCCATGAGGTTAAAAATCTTAACTTATGAAAATGAACAAGAAGAAGCGCCATTTGAAAATGATCGTGTTCAAAGAAAAAGTAAAACTAAAAGTGAACAAAACTCCACGTCAAACAAAGCAGCTGTTTCTGATTTGTTTGACGTGGAGACTGAGGATGTTGCCCCTATGACGTCTACACAATTAACAGAAGAGTTAATTAATGCAAAAGAAATTGACCCTATGATTGGTATGGGAGAACTTAAGCCTTATGACTTTCAAACAACTGAAAAGTAAGCAATAAAAAAGTTTCCAGCAAACCTCCTTTTGACAGGCAGGTTTGCTGGAAACTTTTTTTATATTTGTTTTGCAAAATTTAAATTTTCATTGATAAAATACATTACTGGTGCTGAAATACTCATAATGATTAGTTCACTTAAAGCCGTTGTTAGGTAAGTGAACCAGAAAGGAAGTTCAGCAGTTAATGTGAGCATTAAGGCGATTAGGAACATACTAACGGTAAAGAACAAAACATTCAAAACTAAGCGAGCTTTGATATTTGGTATTTTCTTTTCCAATGCAGCGGTTAATAGTAATGCCAGTAGTGTTTGTGCGCCACCAAAGACAACATCCAATGGCCCTTCGCCAAACAATAAGTTAAAAACCAACACACCGCCAAATACTCCCCACAGCATCTTTCTATTAAATACTACCAGGTGATTTAAACTTTCTGATAAACGAAATTGGATCGCTCCAGAAGACAATGGTGAGATAAAACTTAATGCGACATAAAGCGCAACAATAATTGCATTGACGGTAATGACTTTTACCTTCTTATTTGTCATGTAAATCCTTCTTTCTCCAAGTTTTGTTTACGCAGGATGGTTGATGAACTGCAAAAATTTTTAAATCTACAAAAACAAGTTAGAGACTTGCATGCTAAGAAAACACAAAAACGAAAGAAGCCCAGATGCTTAGCTAGCTTTCGAGTAAGCAGGTGCTTCTTTTTGATGGTTATCTATGGGCACAACTTTTTGTTCTTCCTCTTTATGAGGTTTCTTCTTTTTCTTTATTAAAAATACGAAAAACAATAAACTGTAACTAACCAATAGTGTTGCTTGTGTCCCTAAAAAAATCTGTTTAATGATTGAAGGTAGCTCCAGCCCAAAAATTGTCTGCAATGTAAACTGGAGGCCCATCAATACGGTAGAAAAACCAATTAAATGGTAATACTTCATATCAATTCTCCTCTTAATGATAAAGTATAACAAAGATTTAAAAAAATAGTAACTATTTTCCGTTAAAATCTTACTTTTTATATTGAAAACGGTTGCATTTTGTTTGAAAATATGGTATAAAGTAAGTGTAAGGAGACATAAGAATTCCCAGTAATGCAGACGAAGAAGGCGCTGCGAGAAAAGAATTGTTGTGAATCTTAAATGAACGAAAAAGGATGTGGGAATTTGAGTTACTCCTTACTAATTGAATAGGAATCCGATGAGTGTATGAGCATAAGATTGAAGTGGACACACGAACCTTCAATGCTATGTTAGAACAACTATTTCAAGAACTTTGAAGAGCTTTCTCAAAAATTCATTCTCATCGGATTCTATTTTTTTGTCCTTTTTTTTAAGACAGACATGGTATAATGATAAAAAACTTTGGAGAAAAAACTTTTGAAATTTCATTATTATCTTTTGATTAATCCTATAGCCGGTGGTGGCAATGGTAAAAAAATAGGCCATCAAATCAGCACATTGATGGAACAAAAACAACTTAAGTTTACAATTTTAGAAACGAAGTATCGCCTACATGAAGCAAAACTCATAAGTGAACTGAGTTCTACTGTTTTGTCTTCTTGGAATGTACAAGCCAAAAAAGCAAAAGGTTTTTTTCCTTTACTTGTAGTTATCGGAGGAGATGGCACACTTCATCAGGTTATCAATCATGTTTCAGATCAGATTCCTGTTGCCTATATTCCAGCAGGATCAGGAAACGATTTTGCTAG
Organism: Tetragenococcus koreensis; assembly: GCF_003795145.1. Taxonomy (GTDB): domain Bacteria; phylum Bacillota; class Bacilli; order Lactobacillales; family Enterococcaceae; genus Tetragenococcus; species Tetragenococcus koreensis. Next base: position 16,473 of record NZ_CP027786.1, read on the forward strand.
AAGTTTGGGCGTTTTACAACCGCCTCAACAATTGTTGGAAAAGATCCTGCAAACCACAGCCCCGCGTAAAATTAATATATTGTCTTGTTATGATCACACCACTGATACTCATAGCCTGTGTGTTAATAATGTGGGGATTGGATTAGACGCTGCTATTGTACATACAACCAATCATTCAACAGCCAAACAGCAACTATACAAATACAAGATGGGTTCGCTATCTTATATCCGCGCTGCTTTGCGTGCACTATTCAAGCAGAAAGGTTTTCCTATTACAATTGAGTGTAACAATCAAAGTTACTATTTTAAGCGGGAATTTTTATGTACAGCAACAAACCATCCCTATTTTGGCGGAGGTATCAAAATTGCTCCTATGGCTAATATATACGAGGCACAAGTTGACCTAGTGGTGGTAGAGAGACTGCCGATCTTTAAAATTTTTTACTTAATTCTATTACTTCTATTACAAAAACATACTAAATCAAAATATTTTCATCATTTTAAAGCGCAAACGATCCATCTGAGCTCTTCTACTAAACAGTTTCTGCAAAAAGATGGCGAAGATTTTGACAAAGCTTCTTATGATTTCATTCTTTCGTCTAGCGAACAGCTTTTCTGGCTTTAATTACTTGTCTAAATAAATTGCTGTTATCTCATTTTATCTATAAAAAATTCCAGCTGGATTTCCTATAAAAGGGGAATTCAGCTGGAAAAATTTTTTAAGCATGGTCTGCTAGGTTTTCAATTTCCACTACTTTAAAATCTTTACTTTCTAAGTGACTAATGACTGAATCTAACGTTTGTTTAGTGGTATTTGACGCTAAGGTAATCATTGTCCGACGAATAAATTCGTCTTTGTCGATATCAAGTGTGATGCAGCTAGCGATATTACTATATTTTGAAATAATCTTTGTCATGTTTGCCAAATCGCCTTGTTTACCCGTGGACGCGATGGTTAATACATAACTTCCTTTGTCGACATTCCAAGATTGTGAAAGCATATTTAGTAAAGAACTGTGTGTCAATATGCCGTAGAAATAGTTGTCTTCATCAAGAACTGCTATATAGGGAAGTTCCTTGATGGTAAAAAAGACCTGGAAGAAGGAAGAATTGATATGAATAAATTTGGTGGCATTTTTTAACAAATTTGTCACTGGTAAAGACATATCTCCGCCATTGGCTTTATGACGATAGATGTGCATTTTGTAAATATTGCCACGGAAAATTTTGCCGCTTTCGTCTAATATAGGTACGCAGCGAAAGCCTGAATCTTCTAGAATTTGCAACGCTTCTGCTAATGTATTATTTTCTGTTACTGTGGTTAAATCTTGCTTTTTATATACCATTGTTTTTAATAGCATATAACCGCCTCCTCACTTTTTCTTTGTACTTTACTATAATACCATAGATTAATGAAAAAACTTATCAACTTTTTTGACACTATAGGGAATTCGTGATAACGTAACTATGCTTAAGTGTAATTGGAAACTAGGAGGCAATGAAATGAGCGGGAAAAAAGCAGGACTTGCTTGTTCAGTATGTGGCTCACGTAATTATACAAAGTCAACCAGTGAAGGAAAAAGTGGACAACGGTTAGAAACCAAAAAATATTGTAAGTATTGCAATAAACACACGTTACATAAAGAAACTAAATAAGTGGTAAATGGTCTATTTTACAAGGAGGATATAGATGAAATTTCTACGCAGTGTAAAAGATGAAATGAAAAAAGTGACTTGGCCAAGCGGCAAACGATTGCGCAGAGACACACTTGTAGTTATCGAAATGTCTTTAATTTTTACTGTCCTTTTTTACATTATGGATACAGGTATTCAAACTTTATTTGCTTGGATACTACAATAGCCTTTTTGTATTTTTAAATATAAGGCACTAGCGAAACTTTCAGAAGGATGCTATAATACACATGAGAAAAACTTCGAGGAGGACTTGAGGTTTTTTTATTTTACAAAAGTAAAGGGAGCCGAAAAAATGGAATCTTTTGAAAAAAGATGGTATGTGCTTCATACGTATTCTGGTTACGAAAATAGAGTAAAAATTAACTTAGAATCACGGGCACAGAGTATGAAAATGGACGATTACATTTTTCGTGTAGTTGTACCAGAAGAAAAAGAAACAGAAGTCAAAAATGGAAAAGAAAAAGAAGTTGTCCATAAAACATTTCCAGGTTATGTACTAGTTGAAATGGTAATGACCGATGAATCTTGGTATATCGTACGAAATACACCTGGTGTAACAGGCTTTGTGGGTTCCCATGGAGCAGGAAGTAAGCCAGCGCCACTATTACCTGAAGAAATTAACTCGATTTTACATTCACTTGGCATGAGCACCAGAACTGTTGAATTGAAAGTTGAAAACGGGGAAACTGTGAAGATTATTGAAGGAGCTTTTTCTGGCTTGGAAGGTCAAGTAGCAGAAATTGATGAAGAAAAACAAAAATTAAAAGTAAATATTGATATGTTCGGCCGTGAAACGAGTACCGAACTTGATTTTGATCAAGTAGATAAAATTGATTAATAAACGGAAACCAGCGTCGCTTTATTGAGCGATGCTGGTTTTTTATAAGAAATAAACAAATCTGACTGTTTAATGACTGAACTGAAGAAGTAGGGCGCAACTCTGATCTTGTCAGTATACTTAAAAATGGTAAAAAAAGAACAGTTCATGATGAACTGCTCTATAAAAAACTAAAATTAAAAGAACTTATTTATTCCCATAAGAATTGTGCAATCTGCTGATTAATCTGGCCATTTTCATGGAGCATGCTATGGCGTGCATTTTGGCCATGAACAACAGAGTAATCCACATCAAACCCATTTGCTTTTAATAGCGAATAAATTGATAAGGCACTAGATAAAGGCACCGTACCGTCAGTGTACTCTGTTTTGTTTAATTGCCCTGCAATCAATAAAATGGGTGTATCCTTTGAAATTTGCGGCGTCAATGCTTCAAAATCTTGATATCTTTCACCAACGCTATCTGGACCATCTGTTAATAAATCTTCAAGTGATTGATGGTCGCTTGTGTTAATGAAATCGTTAAAAGGAGCACCTAATGCAACAAAATTTTCAATTTTTGGTAAGGTATCTTCTTGACTATAATTTCCCATATATCTATATGAACTAACGCCGCCCATTGAGTGACCCACTAAGTTAACTTTATCTATTTGATAGGTATCTTTTAAGAAACTTAGCGTATTTTTAATCCACTCAGTTTGGTTCCATTCATCGCTTACGTTATCTTCAAAAATGACTTGTATAATGGGATTTGTTTTTTCACCGCTTAATTCTCCCTGCGTGTCTAGCGAGCCATCTGGATGGACGGTCACGACCATTTCACGTTGGGCGACATTTTCTTGTTCCATATGATTAATCATCGATTTAAAGGAATTTGTGGTTCCTTGGTAGCCGTGAATAAATAATGTAGGTGTTGCTGATTTTTTTAGTGCTGGCTCTGAATGTTCAGTTGACTTGGTTTTATTAGTGGTAGTTGTAGTAGTACCAGAGTCACTAGTTTGCGATTCTTGTTGCGCTTGAGCGCCATTTGAGCTTTGGCAGCCGACTAACAAGAAAGCCAATACCAAGCTAATGGAAAACAAAACTTTTTTCATTTCCGTACTCCTTAAGTTGCTTTTGATTCATTATAGTATTATCTTGGAAAAAATCAAAACAAAACAATGAATCGTTGAGAAAAATTAAGGAAAAACCTTGCAATGAAACTCATTTTTGGTATAATGTCAGGAGTGTGCAATAGCAATAAGTATCGTTGCACATGGTAAGAGTGGGAGGAGAAATTTTGATCTCCAATTAACCACATCACGGACTTAAGGAGGTATGTCTCGTGGCAAAGAAAGTTGAAAAAATCGTCAAATTGCAAATTCCTGCAGGTAAAGCAACACCAGCTCCACCAGTAGGTCCAGCATTAGGACAAGCAGGAATTAACATTATGGGTTTTACCAAAGAATTTAACGCTCGTACAGCTGATCAAGCAGGTATGATTATTCCAGTTGTGATCTCTGTATATGAAGATCGTTCATTTACCTTTGTTACTAAAACACCACCTGCTGCAGTATTGTTGAAAAAAGCAGCAAATGTTGATAAAGGCTCAGGCGAACCAAACAAAAACAAAGTAGCTAAAGTTAGCAGCGACCAAGTAAAAGAAATCGCTGAAACGAAAATGGAAGACCTAAACGCAGCAGACGTTGAATCAGCTATGCGCATGGTTGAAGGAACTGCGCGAAGCATGGGGATTACTGTAGAATAATTTGTATCCCTGAAAGTAGCTTCTCAGTTGGCTCTATGTTGAAAAATATGGAACACGTGGGAGGTTCTACCGTTATAACCACATCAAGGAGGAATCACATAATGGCTAAAAAAAGCAAAAAAATGCAAGCAGCATTAGAAAAAGTTGATACAACAAAAGCTTATTCAGTTGAAGACGCTGTAGCATTGGCAAAAGATACAAATATTGCAAAATTTGATGCAACACTTGAAGTTGCTTATCGTTTAAATGTTGATCCCAAAAAAGCTGATCAACAAATTCGCGGAGCAGTTGTTTTGCCAAATGGTACTGGAAAAACACAAACTGTTTTAGTATTTGCTAAAGGCGATAAAGCAAAAGAAGCTGAAGAAGCTGGCGCTGATTACGTTGGCGAAGGCGACTTAGCTGATAAAATTCAAGGCGGCTGGTTTGACTTTGACGTTGTAGTAGCAACGCCAGATATGATGGCACAAGTTGGGAAATTAGGCCGTGTCTTAGGCCCTAAAGGCTTAATGCCAAACCCTAAAACAGGAACTGTTACTATGGATGTAGCAAAAGCTGTTGAAGAAGTCAAAGCAGGTAAAGTTACTTATCGTGTGGACCGTAATGGAAACATTCATGTTCCAATCGGAAAAGCATCATTTGATAATGAACAACTAGTAGAAAACTTCAAAACAATTCATGATGTAGTAGAAAAAGCTAAACCATCAGCATCCAAAGGTATTTACATGCAAAATATCACTGTAACAACAACGTTTGGCCCTGGTATTCATGTAGATGCATCATCATTTTAAGAATTAAATAAATAAAAAATATTGACGCAAACACCTTTTCTATGGTAAGGTGTTTGACGTTAATACTTAAATATACCGAAGACAGTAGGTGACTTAAGTCGTAAATCCTACCGAGGACTTTTATTGATATTTGTCAATAGACCCTCTATGTCTGCGGTGGCATAGAGTTTTTTTATTGTAAAAAAACTCTTCCATCAAAATCAGGAGGTGAACGAAAAAATGAGTGAAGCAGCTATTGCAAAAAAAGCAGAAATCGTTACCCAAGTTGCACAACAATTCAATGCAGCTGAATCAGTTGTATTTGTGGATTATCGTGGCTTGACGGTAGATGAAGATACACGTTTACGTAAACAATTGCGTGACGAAAAAGTTGAAATGCACGTAATTAAAAATTCTATTCTTGTCCGTGCAGCTAAAGAAGCTGGTTTAGACGGATTAGAAGAAGTTTTTACAGGACCAACAGCAGTTGCTTTTAGTAATGACGATGTAGTTGCTCCGGCGAAAATTATCGATGAATTTTCAAAAGAAGCAAAAGCGTTAGAGATTAAGGGCGGCGTTATTGAAAGTAGAGTTGCTACATTGGATGAAGTTAAATCTTTGGCAAAACTGCCAGACCGCGAAGGACTTCTATCAATGTTGTTATCTGTATTGCAAGCTCCTGTACGCAACGTGGCTTACGGACTTAATGCAGTTATTGAAAAGAACGAAGAAGATGCTGCTTAATAGCAACATAAAAAAACTATTTATTATAATGGAGGAAAACAAAAATGGCATTAAATGTTGAAAACATTGTCGAAGAAATAAAAGGTGCGACAATTTTAGAATTAAATGATTTAGTTAAAGCTATTGAAGAAGAATTTGGTGTATCTGCTGCAGCACCAGTTGCAGCTGCTTCTGCTGGTGAAAGTGAAGAAGCTGAAGAACAAACTGAATTTACTGTAGAACTTAGTGATGTTGGCGGACAAAAAGTGAAAGTCATCAAAGCAGTACGTGAAGCAACTGGCCTAGGCTTGAAAGAAGCTAAAGCTGTTGTTGATGGCGCTCCTGCACCAGTTAAAGAAGGCGTATCTAAAGAAGAAGCTGATAGTTTGAAAGCTGCTTTAGAAGAAGCTGGCGCTTCTGTAGAAGTAAAATAGTCAGTAAAATGATAGTAAGCTAAGAAATCTTGTTATTAGATTTCTTAGCTTTTTTTATTTTTTAGAAATTAGTGTAAAACAATGCTTTTTCGGTTGCTTAAAATGAAATATTTTTAGCTTCAAATCAATAACCAAATATCATTTCTTTGATAGTAAAAAATACCCTACAAAAATAAAAAACGTAATTCTTTTCTTTTTATATGTGTAAGGTGTAGGATAAACTGTGAAAGAAGTTAATAAGCATTGGAGGAATTGTTGATGAAAATCGCAGTTGTAGCAGCAAACGGTAAAGCAGGAAAATTAATTACAAATGAAGCTGTCAAACGTAACCATGACGTGACCGCGATTGTACGCCATAAAAATCAAACAGAGGCTCCACAAGTTTTACAAAAAGATCTTTATGATTTAACAGCTCAAGATTTAAAAAGTTTTGATATAGTGGTCGATGCTTTTGGTGTTTGGGACCCTGCAGATATGGATTTACATGAAAGCTCGCTGATGCACTTAGTAGATTGCCTGAGTGGTACGAACACCCAATTATTTATTGTAGGTGGTGCTGGCAGTTTATATGTAGATGCTGAACATAAAAAACAATTGAAAGATACCCCTGATTTTCCCAAAGAAGCACGACCGGTCGCAGTTGGAATGGGTAAAGCTTTAGAACGTTTAAAAGATCGTAGTGATGTGCAATGGATTTATGTTAGCCCAGCGGCAAGTTTTGAATCTGATGGAGTAAAGACAGACGATTATACGATTGCTAGTAACGAGTATGTGGAAAACAATGAAGGTGAAAGTAAGATTAGCTATAGTGATTACGCTACTGGTTTTGTCGATGCGATCGAGTCAGGAAAATATAACCAAGTGCAAATTTCTATTTATCAAAATTAATTTTACGTGATCCACAATTTAATCATTGATCAAAAAAATATGACAGAATTCGAGTTATTTTTAACATCGTCTTCTATCATATTTTTTTAATTTTATTTTGTAATAATAAAGGAACCTCTACTATTTTTGTTGTTGAGCATACAGTTTATTATCATACATTTTAAAGAATGGATAATAAATGAGAATAGAAACGGCCAAATTAATAAAGGCAATTAGAACACCACGAAAATCGCCTCCGGTCCCCAAAAAGGCGCCCATTCCAACAGGAGAAATCCAAGGTATACCGGAGATGATTTTATTGACCAAACCTACTGAAGCAGCAAAATATGAAATAGTTACATTAATAATAGGTGTTAATATAAACGGGATCATCAAATAAGGATTATAAACAATGGGAGCGCCAAAAATAACTGGTTCATTGATATTAAACAGACCTGGTAAAATCGCTGCTTTTCCTAGTACTTTTAATTGATCCGATTTGGCATTAAAAACCATCAGCAAAACCAGACCTAATGTGCTGCCAGCGCCGCCTAGAAAAATATACATATTGACAAAGTCGCCGGCGAAAATATTGTTAGCCCCGTTAATATTTTCGGTTAGAGCTACCAGCAAAATAGGATTAATAAAGCTGTTTTTGATAATAGCAGTACCATGCACTCCTACCACCCATAGTAAGTGAATCAGTAACATAATGACAACAATTCCTAGCCAAGAACCTGTCAATCCTTTTACGAACTCAAAAGGCTGGGTTAAAATCGCATGTAAATCGGTATGGAAAAAAGCTAAAATCCCATTAATGATGACCATAGTAAATGCGATGAAAATGGCTGGTATTAAAGAAGCAAATGCTTTACTAACTCCGTCAGGTACGCCTTCAGGCATACGAATGGTAATATTTTTTACTATACATAAGCGATAAATCTGTACCGCTAAAATGGCTGTTAAAATCCCAATAAAAATACCCACACCACTAAAACGTGTAACCCAGCTATCAAGCGCTACGCCGTTATAGATAATTGACTCTTCAGCATTATTTTGCAGCAATTGGGCTTGTCCGTTTTGAATATCAACTTGAACAATCGTTAATAAAAATGCGAATAATCCTAAAATTGCACCGACAAAACTACTCATTTGTTTAGCAGTATCTTGACGATAGCTTTCCGTTAAATAAAAAGCCGTAGCCAAAGCATAAAATATTGCAATCGAGTCAATCGACATTGTTGTAACCACGCTGTAAAGCGGGGACAACTTCAGCACCGTTTGCTCAAAAAACGGCGCTAATGGAGGAATAATTTGTGGTAAATTATTAATAATTAAAAAAATTGAGCCAACGATAGTAAATGGGACGGTTACCACCCCAGCTTGCATGATCGCTTGTATAACGCGCAAGTTAGCTAGCTTATTTAGCGGTGGCATAAGTTTGTTTTCTAGAAAGTTAAACACTGTATTCATTACTCTCATCTTCTTTCCGGTGGAATCTCATTGGTTTGAATTAATTTTTGATACCAATAAAAGCTGTCTTTTTTATAACGCGCAAGTTGTTTTAGCTCTTTTTCTGTCCGATCCACGTAAATAAAACCATAGCGTTTACTAATGCCTTCATGGACGCTAATCAAGTCGATCGCTGACCATGGACTGTAGCCAAATAAATCAACGCCTGCTTCGATAGCTTCTAAGCACTGTTCAATGTGCTGTTTTAGATAATCAATGCGATAAGGATCGTGAACCTTCCCATCTTCCGTTAAATCATCTTTGGCCCCTAAGCCATTTTCAGTGATAATGATAGGCAGGTGATAGCGATCATAGAGCGTTTGTAAAGTGGTTTTAAAGCCATCTGGATCAATCGTCCAATTAAATTGGTTTTTCTTTAGATAAGGATTAGTGACTCCTTTATAAAAACCCCAATCCATGATGTCTTCACTTTGTTGATCACTAATTCCTTCAGTCATGTTATTTTTATCAGTAGGTTTTTCTACAGTTACAGTCGTATAAAAATTCATGGCAATAAAGTCAGGAAAGTTCTCTTTCATTAGAGCCTCATCGCCTGGAGCAAAAGTGATCGTGACGCCTTTTTGTTTTAAATAATCGCTAAAGACTGCATTGTAACGACCAAAACAGGAAAAATCGAGATATGCCCAGTTTCTGACGCTATTGAAATATAAAGATGCTTGATTATCTAGTGGTTTACTGGTGGCTGGATAAACAAGGGAAATATTCGGTACTGGACCAATTTGACCATTTTCTACCAGTTCGTGACAGAGTTTAAAAGCATATTTTTCGGCAATCATCAAATGATGAAATTGCTGATATTTTTCGTCTATGGGAATTTGTTTTCCTAGGATTTTTTGATCGACTAATAACATCACGTTAGGTTCATTAATCGTTAACCAATATTTCACTTGCTGTCCATAGGCTTTAAAGACTGTTATGGCATAGTCTTTAAAAGCGTCAACAGTTTCTCGGTTAGACCAGCCGCCGATCTCTTCCAGAGTTTGTGGTAAGTCAAAGTGATTAAGCGTGATAATTGGTTGAATGTTGTGTTGCAAGCATTCGTTAATGACGTCTTGATAATGATCTAATCCTGCTTGATTGACTTCTCCTCGGCCATTAGGGAAAATGCGCGCCCAAGAAATCGAGAAACGAAAAATTTGAACGCCTAATTCTGCTAGTAATTGGATATCTTCTTTATAGTGATGATAATGGTCACTTGCTATCGTAAAATCAGCGATTTCGTGGTTATCGCGTACTCTAGTATCTTGGACGGTTAATCCTTTACCATCACTTTTATAAGCGCCTTCTGTTTGGTGAGCGCTGATTGACGCTCCCCATAAAAAATCATTGGGAAATTTATGTGGCATAAAAATTCTCCTTTACAAATTAAAATCTTATTACTAAGTATACTAATTTCTAGCAATAAATTCGAGAGTAGCCACTTAAAAATTTGCACAAAACTGGGAGTTAAAGATTTAAAAAAGATCGGAGGGGATTTGTTTAAATTGTAGTTTTTTTAGGCAAAGTTGCGTATAATAGAAGGTAGCGAATTTTGAAAAGAGGTGGCAAAAAATGGTTTATCAAGCACTTTACCGCGTGTGGCGTTCACAACGATTTGATGACGTGATTGGTCAGCAAGCGATTACTCAAACTTTAAAAAATGCGATCATACAAAATCAAATTTCTCATGCTTATTTGTTTACTGGGCCACGGGGTACAGGGAAAACCAGTGCCGCAAAAATTCTTGCTAAAGCAGTGAATTGTCCTTATAGTAAAGATGGGGAGCCTTGTAATGAATGTGAAATTTGCCGTTCGATTACTGAAGGAAATCAAGAAGACGTGATCGAAATTGACGCGGCTAGTAATAACGGCGTTGAAGAAATTCGCCTGATTCGCGAACGAGCTAATTATGCTCCCACCCAAGCTAAGTATAAAGTTTACATTATTGATGAAGTTCATATGTTGTCTACTGGAGCTTTTAATGCATTGTTAAAAACATTAGAAGAACCCAAGAAAAATGTGATTTTTATCTTAGCCACCACTGAACCACATAAAATTCCTGCAACGATTATTTCCAGGACACAACGATTTGACTTTAAACGTATCGATACTAAGGATATTGTTGAACATTTAGCTTACATTCTAGACAAAAATGAGTTCAAGTTTGAGGAGGAAGCATTAAATGTCATTGCACAAGCTGCTGAAGGCGGAATGCGTGACGGGTTGAGTATCTTAGACCAGGCGATTTCTTTTAGTAATGGTACGATCACATTGCAAGATGCTTTAGAAGTTACAGGTAGTTTGACCTATGATATGATGGATCGTTTTATTTCAGCTTGTGAGCAAAAAAATACAGCGGAATGTTTGCAGTTATTAGATGAAATGCTAACTTCTGGTAAAGAAGCCAGACGCTTGCTAGAAAACTTGTTAGTCTATTGTAGGGACTTATTGATTTATCAAAAAGCGCCTCAATTATTAGCAGAAAAAGCACAGCACTTTACCGAAACATTCAAACAATCTGCAGAAAAAATTTCGGCCCAACAAATTTACGATTGGATTAATATTTTAAATAGGGCACAAAATGAAATACGTTTTACAACAAGTCCTAGAATTTACTTGGAAGTGGCGGCTGTCAAATTAGCCAGTGAAACAACTGGAGAAAATCCTCCTGCTGATAGTTCTTCCTCTGCTGATAGTCAGGAAGTGGCACAGTTAAAAGAACAAGTTGCTGCGATGCAAAAGGAAATGGATCAGCTAAAAAAACAAACAATACAACCGCAAGCGACAGCACAACCACAGCAAAACAAAGAAAAGAAACCTGCATCTACGCATTATCGTTTGCCTAAAAAACGTGTGTTTAAAGTTCTAAAAGAAGCAACTAAAAAAGAATTGACAAGTGTCAAAGAAGTTTGGGAGGATCTTTTAGATAGCTTAAGTGTGACGCAAAAAGCAATGTTAAGAGCAAGTCAACCTAAGGCTGCTAGTCCCAATGGTTTAGTAATTGCTTTTGATTACGAAATTATCTGTAAAAAAGCAGCAAATGATCAAGATTTTGTTTTAGCTGTACAAAACAACATCAGTCGTATGATTCCTGACTATGCGCCAGACTTGGTCTATATTACAAATGAAAGTTGGCCGCTATTACGGCAAGAGTTTCTATCAGGTCAAGAAGAGCCTGTAGAAGAAAGTGAATTTGCTGAAACAGAAGAAGAAACTGAAACGAAAGAGACCGACGAGAATAAAGAAGGCTTAGTCGTTTCAAAAGCCCAAGATTTATTCGGTGAATTAGCAACAATTAAAGAAGACTAAAAAATGAAAAGAGGAAATACTATGAAGGGTATGGGCAACATGCAAGGCATGATGAAGCAAGTACAAAAAATGCAAAAAGATATGGAAAAAGAGCAAGAGGAATTAAATAAAAAAGAATTTGTCGGAAAAGCGGCAAACGATTATGTAAAAGTAACGGCGACTGGAGATCGTACAATTAAGGATGTGCAGATCAATGAAGATGTGATTGATCCAGAAGATCCTGAAATGTTACAAGACCTAGTTGTAGCAGCTGTTAACGATTGCTTAGGAAATATTGAAAAAGAAACAAAACAAACGATGGGTAAATATACTCAAAATCTGCCAGGAATGTAAAGTAGGTTTAAAAAAGCCAATACCTCATTTTCTGGTTTATTAATAAAGGAGTTTTGAATCGTGCAGTATCCAGAACCAATTGCTCGTTTGATTGCAAGTTATATGAATTTGCCGGGAATCGGCCAAAAAACAGCGACACGATTAGCTTTTTATACGATCGATATGAAAGATGAAGCGGTCAATGATTTTGCTAAATCTTTGCTGAGCGTTAAACGGGATTTGACATATTGCAGTGTTTGCGGAAATATTACCGAAGACGATCCTTGTGAGATATGTGCAGATACGACACGAGATCATTCAATTATTCTTGTTGTTGAAGAACCCAAAGACGTGATGGCTTTAGAAAAAATGAAAGAATATCAAGGGCTGTATCATGTTTTACATGGAGTCCTTTCACCTATGGAAGGAACTGGACCTGAAGATATCAATATTCCCAGTTTGATCAAACGTTTAGAAAACGAAGAAGTTAAAGAAGTGGTTATTGCAACCAATGCTTCTACCGAAGGCGAAGCTACTGCAATGTACCTTTCCCGTCTGATTAAACCAGCTGGCATTAAAGTAACACGACTGGCCCATGGATTATCTGTCGGAAGCGACATCGAGTACGCTGATGAGGTGACTTTATCCAAGGCAGTAGAAGGCAGAACAGAAATATGATAAGAGTTTTAGGCGAAAGAGGAGGAAAATAGGGTGGATGGACTATTCATAACCGTTGAAGGGCCAGATGGCGCGGGTAAAACAAGCGTGCTTAATGAATTATACCCGCGTTTACAATTTGCATCAGAAAAAGAAATCATTAAAACAAGGGAGCCCGGTGGCGGAAAGATCGCTGAAAAAATCCGTGCCCTTATTTTAGATCCGGTTTATGAAGAAATGGATGATCGTACTGAAGCTTTACTGTATGCTGCAGCACGCAGGCAGCATGTAATTGACGTAATTTCTCCGGCTTTAAATAAAGGTCAAGTTATTTTATGTGATCGTTTCGTGGATAGTTCTATTGCCTACCAAGGTGCAGGACGTCGTATTGGAATAAAAGAAGTTGCACAAATTAATCAATTCGCAACTGAGGGACTAACGCCTGATTTCACGCTGTATTTAGATGTTGATTCAGATACCGGGTTGCACAGAATTCAGCATTCTCGAGGGTATCAAGTTGACCGATTGGAGTCAGAAGGGTTAGAATTTCATCAAAGGGTCCGGCATGCCTATTTAAAAATAGCTGAACAAAATTCAGCTCGTGTACATAAAATAGACGCGAGAATGGGTTTGCAAGATGTAGTCGATCAAAGTTTCCGAGCGATTATTACAACTTATCCAAACTATTTTAAGGAGATGGTAGAATGAAACTAGTGTTAGCGATCGTTCAAGATAAAGACAGTAACCATTTAGCCAACGAATTCATTGAGGCCAATATTCGTGCGACAAAATTATCATCTACTGGCGGCTTTTTGAAAGCAGGGAATAGTACTTTCATTATCGGGGTAGAAGATGAACGAGTGGAAAAAACATTAGATTTAATCAAAAAAACTTGTCAATCACGAAAACAATATGTTTCTACGCCCATGTCACTAAATGTATCCTTAGAGGGACAAGTTCCTTATCCAGTTGAAGTAGAAGTTGGCGGTGCTACCGTATTTGTCTTACCTATTGAGAAATTTCAACAATACTAAAAAGTTGTCAAATAACGGGGATATCAGGAAGCGAGGAGCATTTAAATGGGAGAAGGAAACTTTTTAGCACAAAGCCAGCCTCTTGTTTACTCGCAAATGAAAAAAAATGTGGAGCATGAGCGTTTAGCTCATGCTTATATTTTTGAAGGAGATAATGGGTGTGGTAAACATGAGATGGCTTTATGGTTAGCTAAGCGACTATTATGTCTGAATGTAACTGAAGGAAAGCCTTGTGAGCAATGTGTGAACTGCAACAGAATTAATGAAGGCGAGCATCCCAACGTTCAATTGCTTGAGCCTGATGGACAAACGATAAAAGTTTATCAGATTCGTCAACTTCAAGCAGAGCTTGCCAAGAGTAGCTTTGAAAAAGGGATGCAAATTTTCGTTATTCAGCAAGCAGATAAGATGAACCCAAGTGCTGCAAATAGTTTACTAAAACTTTTAGAAGAGCCACCGGGAAATTCAGTAGCTATCTTAGAAACAAATGTTCTAGGAAAGATCTTACCTACGATCCAATCACGCTGTCAGATTGTTCATTTTACTCCTTTGGCAAAAGAGCATTTAATTAAACGATTAGAAGAAAATCATTTATCAACAAATGTTGCTAAACTCATTGCGAATCTAACAAATAGTTATGATAAAGCAGTTGAAATCTCTGAAGATGAATGGTTTAATGAAACTAGGGAAATTATATCAACATGGTTTGATTATCTAAAAAAAGGTGATCCGCAAGCTTTTATTTTTGTGCAAAAAAAGGTAGTTGCCCAAGCAAAAGAGAAAGAACAACAACGAATGATTTTTGCAATACTTTTAGTTTATTTTCAAAATGAACGGGATCGCTCATTAGAAAACAGGCAACAGACACAACGTAATAATCATATACTTGAACTGATTCTGCAAGCACAACAAAAGCTGACTGCTAATGTGGCTTTTCAAGGCACAGCTGAACAGTTAGCGTTGCGAATCATTGACTAGCTCCTTAGAAGAAAGGATGAGTGACGTGATCAATGTAGTAGGCGTTCGTTACGAGAAAACCGGGCCTATTTATTATTTTTCTTCTGGCAAAGAAGAATTTTCATATGGCGATAAAGTTTTAGTCGAAAAAAAACAAGTAAAAGCTATTGCTAAAGTTGTGATAAGTAACAAAGAAATGGCAGAAAAAGATTTACCAGATAAAATAAATACAGTTTTACACAAAGCAACTAAAGAAGAACTATTACAAGATGAGAAAAATCAGCAAGAAGCGCAAAATGCGCTAGCAATTGGTAGACAAAAAGTCCGTGAAAACCAAGTAGCTATGAAGCTGGTTGATGCGAAATACACTTTTGATCGTCGTAGAATGGTTTTTCACTTTATCGCAGAAGGCCGCGTTGATTTCCGAGGGCTTGTTAAAGAGCTAGCAAGAATATTTAAAACTAGAATTGAATTACGGCAAGTTGGCGTAAGAGACCAAGCAAAAATTGTGGGTGGTATCGGGCCATGTGGTCGACAGTTATGCTGCTCAACGTTTTTAGGAGAATTTGCGCCGGTTTCAATTAAAATGGCTAAAGACCAAGGCCTTTCCTTGAATCCAAATAAAATATCTGGTCTGTGCGGACGTTTAATGTGTTGTCTAAACTATGAAAATGATGAATATGTAACGGCTAAAAAAGAGCTTCCTGATTATGGAACGATGATTTTAACACCTGAGGGTAAAGGACGAGTCGTTGGTCTTAATTTATTAAGCCGTGTTATTAAAGTTCGCTTAACTAGCCAACAAATTCCTGTGGAATACGATTATGAAGAATTAAAAGAAACGCTCAAAGCAGGTGATACATATGTCGATGGATAAACGTTCTTTGTATGATGGATTGAATGAGTTTGAAGAAGATTTACAAAAATTATCACAAAATTTAGTGGAAATGAAAGGCTCATTACAAGAGTTGGTTGAAAAAAACACCACCCTTGAATTAGAAAATCAACGTTTAAGAGAACGTATCCACGAATTGAGTCACCATGACTCTAACCATTCAGAAAAAGAAAAGCAAGAACTTTCGCAATCACGGATGAACCTTGAAAAAATTTATGAAGAAGGTTTTCACGTTTGTTATGATTTATATGGTTCTAGGCGTGAACATGATGAACCATGTGCCTTTTGTTTAGAAGTTATTTATCGTGATAGTGGAAAATAAGTAGAAATGGACTGGATCATTATTGATGCCCAGTCTTTTTTTGTTAAATATAATGGAGGCAATCATTGAAAAAACAAAAAAGTTATAAAGACGAAGCGGGTAAATTATATCTCGTTCCCACACCAATTGGTAATTTAGAGGATATGTCTGTGCGAGGAGTGAAAGTGTTAAAAACAGCTGATTTAATTGCTAGTGAAGATACTCGTAATACGCAAAAATTGCTCAATCATTTTGACATTGCTGTAGCACAAAAAAGTTTACACGAACATAACTACAAACAGCGCATTCCCGAATTTCTGGAGCTATTAAAACAAGGACAAACAATTGCCCAGGTAAGCGATGCAGGAATGCCTTCCATCAGTGATCCTGGTCAAGAATTCGTTGCTTCTTGCATTGAAGAAGGCATTTCGGTTATTTCTTTACCGGGCCCAACAGCAGGACTGACAGCTTTGATCGCTTCTGGCTTAGCGGCTCAACCTAATTATTTTTATGGGTTCTTGCCACGTAAAAGGAAAGATCAGCAGGCGACGTTAGAAAAACTAGCTACTATTAAGGCAACGTTGATTTTCTATGAATCACCTTACCGCTTAAAAACTACAGTAGCCAATATGATTGAAGTTTTTAGTGAGCAAAGAAGGGCGGTAATTTGCCGCGAATTAACAAAAATACATGAAGAATATTTAAGAGGAACATTAGCGGAACTACATGATTACTTGGCAGATAATACGCTTAAAGGAGAGTGCTGTTTAATAGTTGAAGGACAAATAGCACAAGAAATTCCTGATCAGGTATCTAAAGAGCCCTTAAAAGTTCAGGTGGAACAATTGATTGCAACAGGCTTAAAGCCAAATAGTGCCATCAAAGAAGTAGCAAAACAAAATGATTTAAAAAAGCAAATCGTTTATAACGATTATCATGATCTTAATCAATCAGAATAATTTGCAGGGGAACGTCCGTTTGAGTATAATGGAATTGAGGTGGGAAAGATGACCGGCTTACAATTTCCGTTAAAAAACGATATTACACGTAAAATTATTCATATAGATATGGATGCTTTCTTTGCTTCAGTTGAGGAAAGAGATAATCCAAAATTAGCAGAACAGCCGCTTGTGATTGCTCGTCATCCTAACGATACAGGTGGGCGTGGGGTCGTTACAACGGCGAATTATAAAGCACGTAAATATGGCATTCACTCGGCGATGAGTGCGCAAAAAGCTTATGAACTATGTCCTCATGCTACTTTTTTTCCGGGAAATCATCAAAAGTATCGTGCCATCTCGCAGCAAGTGCGTGAGATTTTTCAGCGCTATACGGACATTATCGAACCAGTGTCGATTGATGAAGCCTATTTAGATGTTACTCAAAATAAAATTAATAGTACTTCCGCCATAAAAATTGCTCGAATGATCCAGCATGATATTTGGCAAGAAGTACATTTAACTTGTTCGGCTGGAGTCAGTTATAATAAGTTTTTAGCAAAACTGGCATCTGATTATCAAAAACCTAAAGGATTAACTGTTGTCACGCCTGATAAAGCTGTGGACTTTTTGAAAGATTTACCGATCGAAAAGTTTCATGGTATTGGCAAAAAAACAGCACCCAAAATGCATGAATTAGGAATTTATACTGGAAATGATCTTTATCAAAAGAGTGAGATGGAATTAATTCAAGAATTTGGGAAGATGGGGTATTCGCTTTACCGGAAAGTTCGTGGCATCCATAATTCCCCCGTTCAAGTAACTAGAGAACGTAAGTCTGTGGGGCGCGAGCGCACTTATGCTAAAGAATTGACAAGTGAACAAGAATGTCTGACAGAACTAAGAACCATGGCTGCTCAAGTAATGCAAAGTTTAAAAAAAGAACAAAAACACGGGAAAACTGTGGTACTAAAATTACGCTATTCTGATTTTGAGACAATTACTAAGCGTGCTACGGTACAAGAATACATTTACCAAAAAGATGATATTTTTTCTCAGGCAAGCTTAATTTTTGAAGAAGTAGCACAAGTTGAAAAAGGTGTTCGTCTTTTAGGAATTACAATGACCAATTTAGATCCGTTGACTTATGAAAATATTGTCCTTCCGCTATGGGAAAAAGGGGATCCTTATAAATAAATAGATAAAATACCATTTTTTCGTTAAATTAGAGTAGTCCAACCAATTTAACCAAGATGGTATTTTTGTTTTGTGTCTTAAAAAAATCACAAAGTATGCTTGTAAATTAATATTAGTTATGCTATGTTGTAACCATAAATAAAAAAGTGTTTTTTGAAAGGCACGAATCAAATGGAAAAAATGATAAAAAACTTAGTAAAATTTACCAGTGGTTCACCTCAGTTTCGTATCAATGAAAGCTTTTTAGTAGAAGCACCGATTTATCTATTCTATGACCAATCCGATTTAGCTGAAGACCTTGTCGATTTATCTTTAGATAATACAGAAAAAAAACGTGTACATACTTTGGATGAATTGAGTACGTTAAGGGCTGGGGATGTCGTTTTTAGTTTAATATCAGGTAAAGCCGCTATCGTACGCAGTGCGCATGAAGATTATCTATATACTCAGAATTATATTAAACTGGTTCCAAAAAAAGAACTTGATTCACGTTTTCTTGTTTATCTTCTTAATGAAGATAAACAAGTACGACGCCAGTTTCAAAAAGGAATTCAGGGGTCTGCGACGATGAAGTATACTGTTAAGCAGTTAAAAGAGTTAGTTATGCCGACTTTACCTAATTTAGAAAAACAAAAAAAAATCGGTAGCATTTATTTTAAGCAATTACGCAAACAAGCATTAAAAGAAAGA
Organism: Tetragenococcus koreensis; assembly: GCF_003795145.1. GTDB lineage: Bacteria > Bacillota > Bacilli > Lactobacillales > Enterococcaceae > Tetragenococcus > Tetragenococcus koreensis. Next base: position 35,348 of record NZ_CP027786.1, read on the forward strand.
GTTGCAGAATTAGAAACAAAAGCTTTATTGGCTAAATTAGAGGAGGAAAAGCATGAATGAATTACAGTTTGAAAACAATTTGATCCAGTACCTTACGACTGGTAAAGTCGCAGCACATACACAAAAGAATTTGATAGATGAACCCTTATCAGATTATATATATCGTACAAAATTGTGGGAATATGAGCCTGAAATCAATTCGACAGAACAGCTTTGGGATAATTTTAAAAAAATTTTGGAACAACATAACCAAAGTACGTTGAATCACCCTTTAAGCAATATTGAGTTTAACCAAGTGAAAAAAATTATTTCTGATCTTAAAACACCTTATGAAGCAGGGCAATTTTTATATGGTCTTAATGGTGTTTCTCAAATCGAGATCGACTTGGATGATGGGCGTCATGTATTTCTTACTGTTTTTGACCAAAAACAGATCGGAGCCGGTGATACGGTCTACCAAATCGTCAATCAAATTGTGCGGGTACCTAAGATTACAGGGAAGCAAGAACGGATATTCGATACGACACTGTTGATCAACGGCCTCCCGATTATTCAAATCGAAGAAAAACGTGACACTCATGATGTGGATGAAGCTTTAAATCAAATGGAACAATATATTGATGAGCATCAGTATAGTGATATCTTTTCGACAGTGCAGATTCTCATTGGTATGACACCTAATAATGTCAAATATATGGCGAATACGACTATTGATAAATTCAATAAAGATTTTGCTTTTAATTGGCAACGCCGTAAGGACAATAGTATCGTACGCAATTGGAAAGAATTTGCTGATCTGATGTTGAGTATTCCTATGGTACACCAAATGGCTACGAATTATATGATCTTAGACGGCACTCAAAATAAACAGATGTTAAAAGTGATGCGTCCTTATCAAGTCTATGCCACCCAAAGTGTTATTGAAAAAATCAAACAGACAGATTTTGATCTAGGGGTAAACAAATTGGGATATGTCTGGCATACTACCGGTTCAGGTAAGACGATCACAAGTTTCAAAACGGCTTGGCTTGCCAGTCGAATGCCTAAAGTAGATAAAGTCGTTTTTGTCGTCGATCGTATTGCGTTGACCAAGCAAACTGATGAAAATTATCGAGCTTATGATCCAGATGGAAATATCGGAGATATAGGCGAAGGCAGTGTGCAAGCAACTGAATCGACCACGGATTTAAGTCGTAAATTAAAAAGCAAAGATAATAACATCGTTGTGACGTCTGTGCAGAAACTTGATACCTTAATCAAACGGAAGTCATTTAAAGCGCCTAATAAAAATATTATCTTTATTGTCGATGAGGCCCATCGTTCTACAGGGGGAGACAGTTTTGCCAATATCCAAAAAGCCTTTCCACGTTCCGCTTGGGTGGGATATACTGGTACACCGATGTTCGATGACTCGACCAATGGAATGCGCACCGAAGATATTTTTGGCCCTTTGCTTCATGCTTATACCATACGTGAGGCTATTGCAGACCGGAATGTTTTGGGATTTAAGGTCGATTTTGAAACAACGATCGATGAAAAAAGAATGAAAAAAGAATATCTGCCCGGCTTTTACAGAGAACGTTATCCTAAATGGACTGACCAACAAATTCAAGAAAAGATTGATCATTTAACTGCCGAAGATATGGATGATACCATTCAGCCGAGTTTTTATGACGAAAATGAAGAACATGTCAAATTAGTAGTCGCAGATATTTTTAACAATTGGCGTAACCGTTCTAATGAAGGAAGATATAATGCTCTATTTACGACTCACGTGGGTGGGGGAAAAGCCAGTACGCCAATGGCGATGATGTATTTTAGAGAATTTCAACGAGTGAATGCTGAAAATCAAAAAAATGGAAAACCAACTTTAAAAATTGCGATTACTTTTAGTCAGAACACTTCAAATAACAACACGATGTTACTGACTAATCAAGGACTTTTTGATGCGATGAACGTTTATAATGCTGAATTTGGCACTAGCTTTGATATGTCGGATGTGTCAGGCTACACCCAAGATGTAGTAAGCCGTTTAAATAAAACAGCAACAGACAAGCATTTCTTAGATTTGGTGATCGTCGTCGATCAACTATTAACTGGTTTTGATGCACCCGAAATGAATACTCTTTACGTTGATCGGACTCTACGCAATGCTGGTTTGATCCAAGCTTACTCACGTACAAATCGAATTGCAGATCTGCAAGAAAAACCATGGGGAAGAATCGTTAATTATCGATGGCCAGCACAAAATGAAAAATGGATGAATCGCGCCCTTGCAATTTATGCTAACAAGGATTCAGCTATTTTGTCAGACGAAGAAAGACGAAAAAATATTAAAGAAGACAATATTATTGCTAAATCCTTTAAAGAAGAATTTGATGAAGTGAAAAAAGTTGTAGACCAAATAGATCAATTGACTGATGGTTTTCAACAGTTGCCGCCAAGTGAAAAGAAAAAAGAACAAATGGTTGAATTAATCAAATCCTATAGTTCAGGGATGGCGAAGTTAAAACAGTACAAACCAGAGGAAGTTAACGGTGAAGATATTGGTTTTAATTACGACGATCCAGATCAGCTAATTCGAGCTTTGGGAATAACCGATGAACAGCATATTTCCCTAACCACTGTTTTAACAAATGAATTAAAGCAATATATGGCTAAATCGAAGAAAGTTCCTATTCAACAAATCGAATTACGCATGACTCATGTGAAAGATATAAAAATCGATTATGATTATTTGACTGAACTAGTTGAACAACTATTGAATGAAGTACACGAAAGAAAAATGATCGAAGCCAAAGTTACAAAAGAAAAAATCAGTCAGTTTGCCAATGGGTTGGAAGATCATAATTATGCAGATAAGATCAAAAATGCAACGAATGCTATTATTAAGGGGTACTATCCGCCTGCAGGTTCAGATTTCCCATTCCCAGCTAAATTGAATGAAAGTGAAACGGTCATTCAAGAAGCAAATAATGTGAGCCTAGATCGCCGGTTCCAAGATTTTCGTATTAAATGGGGGATTATTGATGTGGTTACCAGTGCGCAAATGCGAGAACTGTTCAGTAGCCATCGCTATAGCATGCAAGATTTAGATGACACTGGTCAAATTCGTGATATCATTGCCAAAGCAAGTAAAAGCTATCAGAACCTTGCTCATGATGAGAACGTGGTTAAACTGAGTAGAATTAAGTATCGAAATCAATTAAGAGATGCCATTTATAAATTAGCCGATGAAATAGTAGAAGTTTAATAAATTTATGGTTTATATAAAATTTGTTTCTAAAATAAAAAAAACAGCTTGAAACGAAAGGATAAGGCTATGGCAAATGAAATAATACTATACAACACAGAAGATGGACAAACCAAGGTTGAACTTCACCTGAACGAGGGTACAGTCTGGTTATCCGAGCTTGAGATCGCAGAGTTGTTTCAAACAACAAGACAAAATATTAATAAACATATAAAGGCGATTATAACTGATGGTGAGCTTGACGAAGAAATGGTTAGCAACTATCAGTTGCTAACCACTAAACATGGGGCCATGGAAAGTAAAACACAAACAAAAGAAGTTAAGTTTTACAATTTAGATATGATTCTCGCAATTGGCTACCGAGTACGTTCAGCACGTGGTGCGCAATTTAGACGGTATGCTTCGACTGTATTGAAAGAATATCTCATTGAAGGAGCTGTGTTAGATACTGACAAGTTAACGGATAATTTAACTTATTTCAAAAAGTTGCAAAAACGTATTCGAGATATTCGATCGAGTGAACGATTGTTTTATCAACAAGTTTTAGATATATTTGCAACAAGTATTGATTATAATGGGACAAGTGAGGTAGCACGAGAGTTCTTTCAAACTGTACAAAACAAAATGCTTTATGCGGTTACAGGACAAACAGCTCCAGAATTGATCTTCTCGCGTTTGGATGCGACAAAAAATGATTTAGGTTTAACAACATATAAAAGTAATTATCCGCGAAAATCTGATTTGAAGATTTCTAAGAATTATCTTGATGAAAAAGAACTTAATCGATTAAATTTGATTGTTTCCGGGTATTTGGATGCTGCCGAGTATCAAGCAGAAACACAAACGACAATGACAATGGCGGATTGGAAAGAAGAATTGGATAGATACCTCACCTACCAACGTGCCGATATTCTTGAAGGTAGAGGATCCGTAAGCCGTAGGTCAGCTAATGATAAAATCGATAAAGAATATGAAAAATATCAAATAGAGCATCATGAAATAACCAAAGTCGATGAAGATTATTTCAAAGCTTTGACTAATGACATTAAACATTTGAAAGGAAACAACAATGACAGATAAGAAAATTGGTACACCTAAATTAAGATTCCCAGGCTTTACGGATGAGTGGAAACAGCGTAAGTTAAAAGATGTCATTGAACTTGAGCTAAAGGGAACAGCAAAAGCTAAAATGTCTGGTTATGAAAGTGTTTATCTTGAAACTAATTATTTAAATGGAGGAAATATTTCGTATGTTGATTCACCTAGCAATGTTGATAAAAACGATGTGTTAATTCTCTGGGACGGCTCACAAGCAGGAACGATATATCATGGCTTCAAAGGCGCTTTAGGTTCAACTTTAAAAGCATTTAAACCTAAAAGTTCTGGGGAATTTCTATATCAATATTTAAAACGAAACCAACAAATAATTTATGATAATTATCGAACACCTAATATTCCGCATGTCATAAAAACTTTTTCCGATGAATTTTCTATTAGTGTTCCGAGCAATAAGGAGCAACAGAGAATTGGAAGATTTTTTCATCAATTAGACATTACTATTGCCCTTCATCAGCGTGAATTAGAACATTTAAAATTAAGAAAAAGTGGTCTACTTCAAAAAATGTTTCCAAAAAATGGAGAGAAGTTTCCAGAAGTTCGTTTTCCAGGCTTTACAGACGATTGGAAACAGTGTAAGTTGGGAGAACTTGGAACAGTTGCTATGAACAAGCGTATATTTAAAAATCAAACAAGTAGTGAAGGTGATGTTCCTTTTTATAAAATTGGTACATTTGGCGGTGAACCAGATTCTTTTATTCCTCGCCAATTATTTGAGGAGTATAAAGAAAAGTTTCCATATCCGGAAGTGGGGGATATATTAATTTCTGCATCTGGGAGTATAGGAAGAGCTATTGAATATACAGGGAAAGACGAATATTTTCAAGATAGCAATATTGTTTGGCTAAAGCATGATAATAGACTCGAAAACACATTTTTAAAACAGTTTTATTCCATAGTAAAGTGGCAGGGATTAGAAGGCAGTACTATTAAAAGACTTTATAATAAAAATATTCTTAATACCAAGATCAATGTACCATCAATTGCAGAACAACAAAAAATTGGATTATTTTTCAAACAACTCGATGATGCTATTACTCTTCATCGGCGTAGACTTCATCATATGAAATTGCGCAAAAAGGCATTATTACAACAAATGTTTGTTTAAAAATTTTACCAGTGATGCTGAATTTGCGAGAAAAGAGGAGCGCATTACTAAAATAAAAGCAAAAGAACTTTATGATAAAGGGTACATGGATCAGGTAGAAGTAGTAATCTTCAAGGGTTTAGCACAGTTTCATCGTTTTCTTTTTTCAGAAGCTTATGATTTTGTAGGTGAAGTCTGAACTGTAAATATAGTGAAGGGAAATTTACGCTTTGCACTAATGATGTATTTAGAGACTGCTTTAAAGAGTGTAGGTAAAATGTCACAGGACAATTTCGTTAAAATTGTCGAGAAGTACGTGGAGATGCACATCGTTCATTCTTTTTGAGAAGGTAACAGCAGGGCGATGCGAATTTGGCTAGATTTGATTCTAAAAAAGAACTCAGTTAAGTAATCGAATGGTCAAAAGTAGACAAAGCAGATTATTTTCCAGCAATGGGACGTAGTCCAATTAAAGATGTGGAAGTCAAAGTACTGCTGAAACAAGTCTTGACAAATGAAATTAATGGTCGAGAGGTTTATATGAAAGGCATTGATCAAAGTTATTACTATGAAGGGTATATGTTATTTAAAGTAGAAGTATTAAAGGAGACTAACAATGGCAAAGAATAATTTACAATCAATTTCTAGCAGACTTTGGGCAATGGCAAACGAATTACGAGGGAACATGGATGCAGGAGAATTTAAAAATTATATTTTAGCATTCTTATTCTACCGTTATTTGTCGGAACACCAAGAAGAATATTTAGTAACGAATAATGTAATAGATATTCCAGAAGATTCCTCAGTTAATGAAGCCTACATAGTGGAGGCTTCTGGAGAAGACTTACCGGATTATTTAGACGATATATCTTCAAGTTTAGGGTATGCTATTGAACCAGAGGATACTTGGGTTTCCCTCAACGAAAGAATTGATCATTCTCAAGTGATTCCAAGTGATTATCAAACCATTTTTGATAATTTCAATAAGAATGCAGAGTTAAACCAAGATGCTGCTCGAGATTTTAGAGGTATATTTAACGATATCAATCTAGGAGATTCACGCTTAGGCAGTTCTACAACGGCTCGTGCAAAATCTCTAAATAATATTGTGAAATTGGTGGATGAGATTGAGTACAAAAATGGGGAAGGAAAAGACATTTTAGGTGAAATCTATGAATACTTAATTGGCCAATTTGCTGCTAGTGCTGGAAAAAAAGGTGGAGAGTTCTATACTCCTTATCCCGTCAGTAAAATTTTGGCTAAAATTGTAACAGCTAATGCTGAATCATCAAAAGATACTTTCACTGTTTATGACCCAACAATGGGAAGTGGATCTTTGTTGCTTACAGTAGGTGATGAATTGCCTGACGACAGCACGGATGGCGCGATTAAGTATTATGGACAGGAGCTCAATACAACGACCTATAACTTGGCTCGAATGAATTTGATGATGCATGATACAACTTATAATAATATGTTTTTGAGCAATGCGGATACTTTAGAAAGCGATTGGCCAGATGGTCCAGATGAAAAAGGAATTGATAGGCCAAGAAGCTTTGATGCTGTAGTTGCCAATCCTCCATATTCTGCGCATTGGGACAATGCGGAAACAAAGTTGAAAGATCCTCGTTTTAGCGAATATGGGAAATTAGCACCTGCTTCAAAGGCTGACTTCGCATTTGTACTGCATAGCATTTATCACTTAAATCATAAAGGGACTATGGCAATTGTTTTACCACATGGAGTACTCTTTCGCGGAGGCGCAGAAGGTAAAATCCGCCAAACTCTGATTGAGAAAAACTATTTGGATACAGTAATTGGTTTACCATCAAAATTGTTTTACGGAACCAGTATTCCAACAACCATTTTAGTTTTTAAGAAAGATAAAGAAAATAAAGATATTCTTTTTATTGATGGGAGTAATGAGTTTGAGAAAGGTAAAAATCAAAATAACTTAAGTAATAAAAATATTGATAAAATCGTGAATACTTTTAACTCCCGTAAAGATGTCGATAAATATGCGCATGTGGCTCCGATCGAAGAAATCAAAGAAAACGATTTTAACTTGAATATTCCTCGGTATGTGGATACTTTTGAAGAAGAGGAACCAATTGATTTAGAGGAAGTAAATAAACTCATCGAACAAGATAACGCGGAAATTGCCAAATTGGAAGCTGAAATCGATGAACAATTGAGAATGTTAGGAGTATAGAAAGGAGACAACTATGGAGATTGGTTTTGAACAAATTTGGTTGCAAATTGAAAGTAATAAAATCGAAAGCATGACTGTCTCCGAGTATAAGAATTATGTTTTAGGTTTCTTGTTTTATCGTTATTTGTCTGTTAACCAAGAACGCTATTTGATTGAAAATAATGTGTTGGATATTGCAAAAAATGAATGCGTAAATGAAGTGTATTTGCGTGAGGCAATTGGTCATGATTTAGGAGATTACCTTGATGATATTTCCTCAAGTCTTGGCTATGCGATTGAACCAGAAGACACTTGGGAGTCATTGATTAGGAAGATAGATAATAGTACCTTGCAAGCAAGTGATTATCAAACCATTTTTGATCACTTCGAGAAAAATTCACAGTTAAACATTGAAGCTGCAAGTTATTTCTCCGGTATTTTTGATGATGTGAACATAAGTGATCCTAGGTTAGGAACAAATACTACATGCCGTGCAAGATCACTTACAAAAATAGTAAGAACTATTGATGAACTTAGCTTTGAAAATTCAAATGGGCAAGTAATGGTACATAGCCTCTTTGAAAACTTGATTGAACAATTCGCAAATTCAGCTGGGAAAAGTGGTGGAGAGTTCTATACGTCCCATTCAGTTTCAACGTTATTAGGGAAACTTGTTACAGATGGGGTGCCTGTGCGAGATAATACATTTATGGGTTATGATATGTCATCTGGCTCAGGATCCACCTTGCTTGCATTAAAAAAGGAAGTACCTGACGAGGACCGTTCTGGCGCTGTGAAACTTTATGGGACTGAAAAAGAGCTGACTACTTATAACCTATCTCGTATGAATTTGTTGATTGGTGGGATGTCGTATAAAAATACCCGATTAAACAATGCAGATACTTTAGGCGCTGATTGGCCAGATGGTTCGGATGAACTTGAGAACAATCAACCACGTGTGTTCGATGCAGTAGTTTCCGATATACAATTTTCTGCGAATTGGTATGCTTCGTCATCACTAATGAAAGATCCTCGCTTTAGCGAATATGGGAAATTAGCGCCAAAAGGAACGGCGGATTATGCTTTTGTTTTGCATGGATTATATCATCTTGATAAAGAAGGAACGATGGCGGTTGTACTGCCACAAGGTGTTTTGTTTCGAGGTGGGGTGCCAGGGCAATCTGGTGCCCAAGCAGAGTCGTTTATTCGGAAAAATCTAATTGAGCATCCAAGTGGGAATAGAATTCATGCTGTAATTGGTTTGCCAGAAAACATTATGTTTGCAGCAAAAGGGAAGAAATCAGTTGCTGTAACCATAGTTGTCTTTAAGAAAAAAAGTTCGTCCAATGATATTTTATTTATTGATGCAAAAGATGACTTTGAAAAGGGCAAGAATCGGAACTATCTAACTGGTGAAATTCTCGACAAAATTATTCAGACATACAGTAATCGGATAAATGTAGATAAATATGCACATTTGGCTTCAATTGAGGAAATACGTGAAAATGAGTATAATCTTAACATATCAAGATATGTCGATAATTTTAAAGAAGAAGCCCCAATTGATTTGGACGAAGTTGAATGGCTACTCGAAGAGGATGATGCAGCTATTGCAAAGGCCAAAACAGAAATTAACCAGGCATTGGTTCTACTTGGTATTAAAAAATTATAGAGAAGGGTCCTTGGCTTTTCTTACCTACGCTAAGTGGGAATAGCGAAAGTTTGAACATGTTTTTGAATTTCCCATTTCAACGAATTCGTTGTCAAGATCAAAGTTAAATTATGATGAAGTTGAGAACAAAAGCATTCATTATGGTGATCTTTTGGATAATTATGGTTCAATTCTCGATGTGAGAAAAGACTGGATACCATTCATCACTAATGGAACAATTCATAGATATAAGTCTCAATTATTTGAAAACGTTGATATGATATTGGTCGACACCGCTGAAAATGAAACTATTGGAAAGGCAGTAGAAGTCAATGGAATCAACAATAAGTATATTGTAGCTGGCCTTTACACTATAGTGGCTAGACCAATTAAAAAGAAAGTTAAGTATTTTATGGGAAATCATATCAATTCTCATATTTATCACAAACAGCTTCTACATTTAATGTATGGTACAAAAGTATCATCTATTAGTAAGAGCAATTTTCAAAGGACGATAGTAAGTTATCCTAAAAATTTTAACGAGCAAAGAAAAATTGGCTTGTTTTTTAAACAAATCGACAATGCTATTACTCTTCATCAGCATAGGTTCTTAATTAAAATAAAAAAGAGGTAAAAGTTATTCTCATGATACTAATTTTTAGCCTAAGCCTGTTGATAAGCTCATAACTAAGTTAACATCTTTTTTTAGCTCTTGTACTTGTTTATTTTTTATAGGCGATAATTTCTAAATTTTGCCGCTTCTTCTGGTAGTGTAGTTGAAATTAAGTATAACCAAAAATCAGTTGGATGCTCTTGTAGGTGTAATTCAGCATTCAAATTAATATCGTCAAATAGTAGTTTAACTGCTTCTAATAATGGCATGACGTTGACTTGGGCGGCAAACAATCTTGGAAAGGCATGAATTATTTTAATAAAGAATTCATTCAACAGTTGGCGTTGAGGAAATCTTCTCAAAGAATTATCTTGTTCGATCAACCGATTAGCAAAATGTTCTTCCGTTTCTCCCTTTAACTGGTGCGCAGAATAAAATTCAGGTGTAGGTCGATCATCACAAGTTGAGTAAAGGTTAGTCACAAGATTTAACAAATTTTTGCGGAACCAATGCATCAAATACTCTTCCCATTGGTGTTTTTCCATTTTTTCAATGATAGTTGAAGAAATTAAATCAAAAGGCTCATTAGCAAGTAGAATGTCTAAAATGTAACCGTCTTTAGCAGGGACAAGCATGGTAATGAAAAGGGAAGGCAAGTCGCTGAAATTTTTTTCTTGTTCTTTTTCGTCAGCCATGATTGGATATCTTTTTTGAGTTCTAATATCTTCGAAGTAAAGTCGATGGTCTGATTTTATCGGTCGAAATTGACTGATCAAATAATTGTCCGGCCAGGTGGAAAGGATCTGTTTTCCTTCCGCAAAAGGGTACCACTCCAATAATTGTTGAAATACTTTTTTTCCTAGAGGATTTGTAAGGACATAGTAAGCACGTGCCATTTTGCAATACATTCGATAAGGTTCCCGGAACAACGTATAGCGATTTACAGCACTTATTTCGTCATATGCATAATAAAATTTTTGAATGAAATCGGAAGCTTTATCTGGCCAAGGTGTATTTCTTACATGTTCTAACAATTCAGCTATCGTAGTTAAAAAGAATTGATAATTATTAACAGTTGCATCATCATCAATAACTCCTTTTACCTCATTAAAAATAAGATCGAGTGAATCCCCTGAAGTTTTATTTGGCATTAGCCGTTTTTTCTCTTTCTTTGTTTTTTGCATGGATACCATCCTTTCAGCTATTTTTTTCATCATAGCATGAAAGAAAGAAGGATTCTCTCATAAAGCAAAGCAATTTTTAGCAAATATCATACGTATTGCTTTAATGAATGGTGTTAAAAAGTGAATCATTCAAAAACAAGGGGCTGGGGCATAAGTAAAAGCAAAATATCCGAACTATAGAGGGCTTACTTCTGCGGTTACGATAAGCAGCGAATCCCATCAAATATAGTTCAGATATTTTATTACCAAAGGAACTTATGTCACAGCTCCTTTGGCGTTAGATTAGACTTTGTTTTTTTATCTGTTCATACTGGGTGTTAGCATCGTGACATTTCTCCCAAATAATAGCTTGTCCTGCTTCTAACGATTTTTTCACATCAATAATTCGTTGATTACTGCTACCGCGAAATTGCAAGTTCAAGTCTTTTTTGCTTAATTCGAAACGTCCGTCCACTAATATATCAATCTTTGAGAGCATTTCAAGTTTATCATCAGTGTCTTGTAGTAATTCTTCAAAAGTATAGCCTGACCAGCTCCAAATATCTTTTTTAGTACCATAAATTTCTCTAGTTCGGTTGACAACTCGCAAGCAAACTTCGGTGTTTAAAAAAGGTTCGCCACCTAAAAGGGTTAAACCTTGCACGTATTCTGGAGCAAGATCATTAATGATTTGATCTTCTAGTTCTTGAGTAAAGGGTTTACCATAGCGAAAGCTCTGAACGGCTCTATTAAAACAGCCCTTGCAGGCAAAAAGGCAGCCACTGACATATAAACTGTTTCTCACACCTTCACCGTCGACAAAATTAAATGGTTTATAATCGGCGATATAGTTTTGACTATAATCTTTTGCTTGCCATTCTTTGGGTTTTGGATTACGCAATATTTTCCTCCTTTACGAATTTTCCTAATCGTTTTTCATATGTTTTACCCGAGATGAAATTTCTTTATGACGGCCATGGACCATAGGACGCGCTTGTGGGTTTCCTAAATAACCGCAAGTTCGTTTGACCACATCGCAGGTTTTAGGATCATGATTACCACATTGTGGGCACTCAAAGCCTCTTTCTGTTGCTTTAAAGTCACCTTCAAATCCACATTCGTAACAATGATCAATCGGTGTATTTGTTCCAAGATAGCCAACACGATCATAAGAATAATCCCAAACTGCTTCGAGAGCCTTTGGATTTTGTTGCAAAACAGGGTACTCGCAGTAATGAATAAAACCACCAGAGCAATATTTAGGATAATCTTTTTCAAAATTTAATTTTTCAAAAGGTGTCGGATTTTTGCGGACATCGTAGTGAAAACTATTTGTATAGTATTCTTTGTCTGTAACGTTATCCACGGTACCAAATTTTTCGGTATCTAAACGACAAAAACGGTCGGTTAGGCTTTCGCTTGGAGTTGAGTAAACGCTGAAATGATAGCCGTATTCGTCGCCCCATTGATCGGTATTATTTTTTAATTCTTTGACAATCGCTAAGGTAAAGTTCTTTGCTTCTTCATTGTCTTCCCAATCGTTACCGTAAAAAGCTGCTGCCGTTTCATATAGACCAATATATCCAAGAGAAACCGTTGCTCGTTTATTTTTAAATAATTCGTCTACTGAATCATCGCGTCCTAAACGTTTGCCAAAAGCGCCATACATATAAAGAATGGGTGCGTTGGCTGGCGTGGCTTGCTTGCAGCGATCCACTCGATAAACTAAAGCATCCTTGGCAATGCTTAAACGTTCACTGAAGATTTGCCAAAATTTATTCATATCACCGTTTGCTTGCATTGCTATGCGTGGTAAGTTCACTGTGACCACACCTAAATTCATACGTCCTACGTTAACTTCTTTGCCTTGTTCATTTTTCCATCCTTGTAAAAATGAACGACAGCCCATCGGCACTTTAAAACTGCCTGTTAATTCAATAATTTTGTCATAATTCAAAATGTCAGGATACATCCGTTTGGTAGCGCACTCCAAGGCCAGCTGTTTGATATCGTAGTTAGGATCTTCTGAATTCAAATTCGTTCCACGTTTGATTGAAAAAATTAGCTTAGGAAAAATCGCTGTCCGATGTTCACTGCCCAAGCCTCGAATTCTATTTTCCAAAATTGCTTGTTGGATTTCACGCGCGAACCAATCAGTGCCCAGTCCAAAGCCTACTGAAGTAAAGGGTGTTTGTCCATTTGAGGTAAATAACGTATTGATTTCGTATTCCAAACTTTGCATGGCATCGAAGATATCTTTTTTTGTTTTTTGCTTGGCGAATTCTTCTTGTCTTATTTGATCATCGATCCAAATTTTGGCTTCATCAAGATGTTTTTGATAATTTAACTTAGCAAAAGGAGCTAAAGTTTCGTCTAAACGATCGGCAGAGCAGCCACCATATTGACTAGAAGCTACGTTGGCGATGATTTGTGAAATTTGTGCGGTTGCTGTTTGAATGGATTTCGGTGATTCTACTTCCGCATTACCGATTTTAAATCCATCGTTTAGCATCCCTTTAAAGTCAATTAAACAACAATTGGTCATAGGTGCGTATGGTTGATAATCTAGGTCATGATAATGAATGTCGCCTTTTTGATGTGCGTTCGCTACATGAGAAGGCAACATTTTAAGACCAATGGATTTTCCTACAATGCCAGCAGTTAAATCTCTTTGAGTATTAAACACATCACTATCTTTGTTAGCATTTTCGTTGACTACCGTTTGTTCTTTGTCCATTAGCTGATCAATACTAAAATTAATGTCAGTCGCTTGACTGCGTTTAAAATCACGCTGCGTCCGATAGTTGATATATTCTTGTGCTAATTCATACTCATGGTTTTCTAAAAGCATATGTTCAACGATATTTTGAATTTCATAAATCTTAATGTTTTGCTTGAAACGGTAGTTAATTTCACTGTTTACTTGCTCTACGACCCGGCTGATTCGCTCATGATCCAGCGGTGATAATTCTCCTTGGATATGTTCTTTGGCCTTTACTAGGGCGCTATAAATTTTTTGTGCGTTAAACTCGACTAAACGACCATCGCGTTTGACTACTTTCATATCTGAAAGTTGAGAAGAGAAAGAAAAGTTTTGCTCACTTTTTCCTTTTATTGTCATCAAAAATATCAACTCCTTTTCCTTGTTCAATTATTATCATAAATTATCTAACTAGGAATTTCAACTATATATTGTATTTGAGTTTAATTTTTTAATTAATTAGCACTATATATTGTGTTCATTTTATCCATTTTTTATTATGGAAAATGCTTAATCATAAGGTTTTGTGAATATATTTATCTACACAAAGTAAATATTTTGTTCGTTGATAAGTAAGAGCATGTTATACTAAATGTGTATATATTAAATAAGGAGGAATAGTAAATGATCTATGTACCAAATGACAACAATGACCCTAGAGTTAATTTAGCGATTGAAAACTATCTGCTTGATGAAATGAAAACGGATGAACCGATTCTTTTGTTTTATATTAACGAACCTTCTATTATCATTGGGCGTAATCAAAATGCGTTTGAAGAAATTAATCAAGATTATGTGGATGAAAAAGGAATCCATGTAATTCGTCGTCTTAGCGGTGGTGGTGCCGTTTATCATGATTTGGGAAATTTAAGCTTTAGCTTTATTATGCCAGATGATGGCAATTCATTTAGAAACTTTGCCAGGTTTACTGAGCCTGTCGTAAAAGCGCTCCATGACATGGGCGTTGAGGGTGCGCAACTAAAAGGCCGCAATGATTTAGTCATTGATGACATGAAATTTTCTGGTAACGCGATGTATGCCACTAATGGTCGAATGTTTGCTCATGGTACTTTGATGCTAGATAGTGATAAAAACGAAGTAACCAATGCTTTAAAAGTACGTAAAGATAAAATTGAATCAAAAGGGATCAAGTCGATACGTTCACGAGTAACCAACATCAAACCATTCTTGCCAGCAGAAAATCAAAATATGACTACTGAAGAATTCAGAGATGATATTTTGTTGAAAATGTTTGGTGTGGATTCAATCGATGAAGTCAATACGTATGAACTAACGAAAGACGATTGGGAAAAAATCCAAGGATACACCGATAAATATTATGGTAACTGGGAATGGAATTATGGACATTCACCTGAGTTCAATATTGAACGCTATCAACGTTTTTCTATTGGTTCAATTGATATCCGGATGAATGTGAAAGAAGGCAAGATCGCCAATGCTAAAATTTACGGTGACTTCTTTGGCCTAGGGGAGATCGAAGATGTCGAAAATAAACTAATTGGTGTCCGATACGAAAAAGAAGCGTTGAGAGAAGTTGTTGATACCATTGATGTTAAGAAATATTTTGGTGATATCGAAAACGATGATTTATTGAATTTGATTTATTAAAATAAGAGGAGGTATTTGATGGTGGCTGTTAAAATCAATCAAAGAGCACTTTTTCCGATAGGCTTAGGTACTTGGCATATGGGCGAAAAACCCGATAAAAAAACACAAGAGTTAACTGCTTTAAGAACCGGAATTGAACAAGGAGCTTTGGCGATTGATACTGCTGAAATGTACGGAGAAGGTGCATCCGAACTTTTAGTAGGTGAAGCTATTCAACCTTTTCAACGTGACGATTTATTTCTAATCTCAAAAGTATATCCTTGGAATGCTTCGAAAAAACAATTACCCATCAGCTTAGATAATAGTCTAAAGCGTTTAGAAACTGACTACTTAGATCTTTACTTACTGCATTGGACAGGAAATATTCCCATTGAAGAAACGATTGAAGCGCTAGAAAAAGCAAAGGATGCAGGAAAGATTAAAGCATGGGGCGTTTCTAATTTTGATGTGAAAGATTTACAAGAAATGGACCAAAAAAAGAATAGTCAAAATTGTCAAGCAAATCAAGTTCTTTATAATTTGGGAGAACGGGGAATCGAATTTGATTTATTGCCCGTTATGCAAGAAAAACAGCTTCCCTTAATTGCTTATGCGCCAATTGCTCAAGGTGATCGGCTAGGTGGACAGTTGTCAGCAAGTTCTAATTTACAAGAAATTGCGCAAAATCATCAAGCAACAATCTTTCAAATTTTATTAGCTTGGAGCATTCGCCTTGGACAGACTCTGGCAATTCCACAATCAGGGAAAGCTGAGCATGTCATAGAAAATCTGAAAGCTGCTGAGATTGAATTGACAAAAGCAGAAATTGAACAGTTAGATAAGGATTTTCCTAAACCAACAACAAAACAGACTTTATCGATTATTTAAAAAAATGAGGATCAATTGTTGTTACTTCTAATTAAATAGTAAAAAAACGGAAGTTAGCACAAGGCTTAGCTTCCGTTTTTCTATGCACACAAAATTAATAAGCGCGGGCAATCCAAACTGTATATTTTGCCGGTTTGCCACTAACGATATCGACTTCTTTTTCCATGGGTACTTCAAAAGGAATATTGCGGGTAGTAAAGCCGGTTTCTTCTTTAATAACATTTTCGGTTTCGTCTGTACCATCCCAGCCGATTAGTACAAAGCCAGTTGGTTTGTCTTCTTTTTTACATGTATCAATATGAGCTTTTAATGCATCCAAAGTATCAATATTGAAATATTCATTTTCTTTCCTACGTTTTTTCGCTTTTTCTAGTAGACGTGGTGTCATAGCAGCCAGTTCCTCAGCTACAAAAGTATCGACTTCTTCAAATACTACTTTTTGTTTATCGGCTATATCACGGCTTTTGACCATGACATGGCCGTTTTCAACATCGCGTGGACCACATTCGATGCGAATACAAGCCCCCTTTAATTCCCATTCATTGAATTTATACCCAGGGGTATTGTCACTGTCATCTAAACGTACACGATAACCTGTTTCTTTCAGGTTGCTAAAAATTTTGTCTAATGTTTCCATGACTTGTGGATTTTTCTTCCAAGGTCCTACTGGCATTAAGACAATTTGAGTGGGCGCAACTGTAGGCGGAAAGACCAGCCCGTGTTGGTCACCATGAGTCATAATCAAAGCGCCAATCAGGCGCGTGGATGCGCCCCAGGAAGTGGTATACGCATAAACATGTTGGTTGTCTTGATTTAAATACGTAATGTCAAAAGCTTCGGCAAAGTTGGTTCCCATATAATGTGAAGTTCCTGCTTGTACTGCTTTACCATCTTGCATCATGGCTTCCACTGAATAAGTATCTACTGCACCAGCAAAGCGTTCTGAAGGTGTTTTTTGTCCCTTATAAACCGGGATTGCTAAAAATTCTTCACAGAGGCGCTCATATTCGTTTAAAGCGCTCATAGTACGTTTACGAGCTCCTTCTTCGGTTGAATGAGCCGTATGTCCTTCTTGCCATAAAAATTCAGATGTACGTAAAAATGGTAATGTTTTCTTTTCCCAGCGAAAGACGTTGGCCCATTGATTGATTTCATAAGGAAGATCACGATAAGAATTAATCCAGTCAGAAAATGCTTCTCCAATCATTGTTTCTGAAGTAGGACGTAATCCTAGAGGTTCTTCTAATTTTTCATCACCAACTTCAGTAACCCAGGGAATTTCCGGAGCAAAGCCTTCGACATGGTCAGCTTCTTTCATGAAGAAATTTTTAGGAATCAGCATAGGGAAGTAGGCGTTACGAATGCCTTCTTTTTTTAAAAATTTATTGAATTCTTCTTGAATATGTTCCCACAGTTCATAACCATCTGGGCGAAAGATAATGGAACCTCTAACTGCGGAATAAGCCATTAATTCCGATTGTTGCACTGTTTGTAAATACCATTCTGTAAAATCATTTTTTTGTTCTGCCATCGTTTTCCTCCTTCAAATAAAAAAGCATTTCATCCTAAAACAAGGACGAAATGCGTTAATTTCGCGGTACCACCTTTGTTGATCGCTTTGTGCGATCCAGCTCAGAAAGGATAAGGGCTCTAACCCGTTCTACTTATTGGCAGGTTCATAAAAACAGGGGCACCAAAGTTCCAGCCTAGCTTTGATTCTCTAAAAGCATGTCTTTACTACTCATCCAATTTCTGATTTAAGATTAATAGGAAATAAGGAAAAAAGCAAGGAAAATCTAAGAAAAGATTGCAGGTTTTTCTGGAAATTCGTATAATAAAAAAAGTGAGAAATGAGGAGAGCTAGACATGCAAAACGAAATGATGCATCGACCAGTAGTTAAAACTGAGCTGGTGGACTATATGCGTACCGCACAAAAACCGTTAACTGGAAAATTAAATGTGATTGAAAAAAATGCCAACGAACGTGGAGTTCCCATTATTCCACACGAAACTGTGGTATTTATGGAATTTTTACTAGGACAAATGAAACCTCAACAAATTTTAGAAATTGGTACAGCGATCGGGTTTTCTGCTAGTTTAATGGCCCAATATGTAGGCACTGAAGGCCACGTTACTACCATTGACCGCTTTGACAAAATGATTGAAGAAGCCAAAGAAACTTTTCAGTTTTTAGATCTGGAAGATAAAATAACCTTACTTGAAGGACAAGCAGCTGATATTTTGCCAGAATTAAAAGGCAGTTATGATTTTATTTTTATGGATAGCGCCAAGTCAAAATATATTGAATTTTTGCCCGATTGTTTACGTTTATTAAAAAAAGAAGGTGTTCTAATGGTAGACGATATCTTTCAAGGGGGAACCATTCTTCAATCGGAAAAAGAGATCCCACGCGGCAAACGAGGCATTCATAAGAAATTAAACCAATTTTTAGATGTCATTAATCAACATCCTGATTTGACCTCGTCTTTAGTTCCATTAGGCGATGGCATTGCGCTTATTACTAAAGAAGAAGATGAAATAGTGCTTTAAAATTGGCGTAAAGACTTTGATTTTATAACAAGATTCAATCGAGAATTGGCACTTTTTCTTCTATCGGAAGTTGTAAGCTTTGAAAAAGAATTTGGAAAACTACAAAAAGTAATTGACATTAACGAGCGCTTTTCCTATAATTATCTTTGTTGTCAAATCAATTGTCGCAGTAGCTCAGCAGGATAGAGCATCCGCCTTCTAAGCGGACGGTCGGGGGTTCGAATCCCTCCTGTGACGTTGAAAAATGGTTAGAATCGCTAAACTAATAGCGTTTCTAACTTTTTTTGTGCCAAAAATGTGCCAAAAAGGTATTCAACTTCATATTTTTTCAGGAAATTTAGTATACTTGTGAACCTATTTTTATTATGGTATTTTTAGCTAAACATAAGGAGGTTTTACTATGGGAATTTGTAGTATTGCTGTAGTTAAAATCGTTCATTATAAACCAAGAAATTTATAATATGGTTATAATGAACATATAAAACATCATGCTTCATTATAACCGCAAAAAGTAGAGGGTTATAATGAACAAAAATAATGAAATAAGATTTAGCCAGAATTTTATAACGTCAAAAGAAAATATAAAAGAGATACTTTCTTATACTAATTTTGATAAGGAAGATGAACTGATTGAACTTGGCTGTGGCAAAGGACATTTTACAAAAGAACTTGTAAAAAGAGGAAAATTTGTTACAGCGATTGAAAAAGATCACCAACTTAGTTTAATAGCTCAAGAGTCAATGAACAACGTCGCCAATATTCAGATTGTAAATAAGGATATTTTAGAATATGATTTTTTAATAGGAAGTAAACCATACAAGATATTTGGTAATATACCATTTAATTTAAGTACAAAAATCGTTAAGATAATTGCCTATAAAACAAAGGCTACAGTAAGCTATCTAATTGTAGAAAAGGGATTTTCAAAAAGATTATTAAACAATAAAAGAACTCTAGCCTTACTTTTATTGCCTACAGTGAATATTGAAATTTTAAAGTCTATTCCTAACTTTTATTTTCACCCCAAACCGAATATTACAGCTGTCTTAATAAAAATTAAACGAATAGAAACAAAAATTAGTAGAAAAGATTGGAAACTATATGAAAATTTCGTTCGCAAATGGGTGAATAAAGAGTATTACAGTTTATTTACTAAAAATCAATTTAACAAAGCTATGAAGCACGCAAAAGTGACTAGCTTAGAAAGCTTAACAGCTGAACAGATAATTTCTATCTTTAATAGTTATAAACTATTTCGAAATTAGCTAGTAAGACTGTGGCTCATTTTTTGATATATACACAAATAAAGTGACGCTAATAGGCAGATTTCAAAAGTTTTCATTGACGAACTTCCAGCTTTTTGATAAAGTAAGTATGTTGTAATTGTGGACTTCCACAGCTACAACCGCTCTGAACAAGTTTTAAGTGCTGATATAGTCGCTTGGGATGGCGAGTCTAAGTTTATTATTTAAGGAGGTGCACAAATATGTACGCAATTATCAAAACAGGCGGCAAACAATATAAAGTTGAAGAAAACCAACCAATCTACATTGAAAAATTAGATGCAGAAGCTGGTGAAAAAGTAACTTTTGACGAAGTTGTTTTAGTTGGTGGCGAAACAACAAAAGTTGGTAGCCCACTAATTGAAGGAGCAACAGTTGAAGGTACAGTAGATAAGCACGGCAAAGAAAAGAAAGTTGTCACTTATAAATACAAACCTAAGAAAGATTCCCACCGTAAACAAGGACATCGTCAACCTTATACTAAGGTTACGATCAATGTAATCAATGCATAATTAAAATAAAAGCAGGGTATTACTATGATTAAAGGAATTTTTAAACGTGATGACTCTGGTAGAATTAATTCCTATCAGATAACAGGTCATGCTGATGCTGGAGAATATGGGTACGATATTGTGTGTGCGGCAGTTTCTGTTTTAGCGATTAGTACTGTTAATGGTATTGAATCATTAGCTGGGATAGATCCAATTGTTGAGTCAGATGACGAAAACGGTGGTTATCTTCACGTTGAGATTCCATCTGGAAATACACAAGAGCAATCTAATATTATTCAGATATTATTAGAAAATCTATTATTAGGCATGCAGTCTGTTCAAGAACAATACAATGATTATATTCAATTAGAAACAACTTAATAACTAGGAGGTGCATCGTATGTTGATGACAATGAATTTACAATTTTTCGCTCACAAAAAAGGTGGCGGTTCAACAGCTAACGGACGTGACTCTGAATCAAAACGTTTAGGAGCTAAACGTGCTGACGGTCAAACTGTTACAGGTGGATCCATCCTTTATCGCCAACGCGGTACAAAAATTTATCCAGGCGTTAATGTTGGTAAAGGCGGCGATGATACGCTGTTTGCAAAAATTGATGGTACTGTACGTTTTGAACGTATGGGTCGCGATAAAAAACAAGTTTCAGTTTACCCAGTCGCTCAAGAAGCGTAAAACTGATACAGCTTGATTTCTGAAAAAGAAATCAAGCTGTTTTTTATTCTTAGGAGGTTTCTCAGTGGAGACAAATGACATAACACTTAGAAAAGCAACGGTTGCAGATGCTGATGAAATTGTAGCAATTTACGCCCCTTATGTAGCTGAAACCACGATCTCTTTTGAAAAAGAGGTGCCTAAAGTGGAAGAATTTGCGAAGCGTATTACTAGCACACTTCAAAATTATCCTTACTATGTTGCTGAAGATGATAAACAAAATATTTTAGGATTTGCATATGCAGGCGCTTATAATACACGCGTGTGCTATAATTTAACGGCAGAAAGCAGTGTTTACGTCAAGCAGTATGTTGCTCATAAAGGGATTGGAACAGCTTTATATCAAGCATTAGAAAATCAATTAAAAAAGCAGCACGTCGTAAACGTATTATCAATTATTACAGCAGGTAATCAGCAAAGCGAAAAATTCCATCAAAAACATGGATTTAAAAGAGTAGGTTATTTTCCTCATATTGGTTACAAATTTGGCGCATGGTGTGATGTGATCTGGATGCAAAAAACATTAGGCAGTGATCAAAGCTATCCGGGTGATTTTATTCCGTTTTCTGATTTTTAACTTCGGCATACAGGTCAATGATAAACTAGAGTAATTCGGGTATATTCTCATAGTGCTATTATCATTATAAGTGTAAAATTTATTAAGCGACTATGGTAGATAAAAAGAAAGCGTTTGTTATTGTAACTAGTCTGTGATAACCACTAATGACAGTGATAATTTCTTATAGATTCTATCATAACAAGTTTAGTGGATAGAAACATGGGAATAGAATCAAAGGAACATTCTCTGTCTTTGACTTAACAGGGACTGTTTTTGGAATCGACTACCTATCTTTCCGAACATGGGGAATAGATCAGCAGTTCATTCTCCATGTTTGACCATTTTTTATTGATTCTTTTCTATTTCCTCCGATGCTCTCCTCTGTCTTTGTTCTATGCTCCTATCTTATATGACATTTGTGAGGCATCTTTTTCTCGGTTGGCAATGAGGAAAAAAAGAAGGTATAATGAAGAAAACGGTCTCGGCCTATTCGTATTGAAATGATTGCCCAAGGCTTGAATCGAGGTGAAAAATTTGAATAAAAGAATGGAAAAAATTTATCAATATACTGTCCAAAAAGCTGGTTCTGGAACATATAGTGAACCCGCGACAGTTACCACAAAAGAAATTGCTCAAGCGTTGGCTATTCAAAGAAGTAACGCCAGCAAAGATCTAAATCAATTGGTTCGAGATGGCAAAATGATCAAAACAGATAGTCGTCCTGTTAAATACTATTTAAATCAAAATACAACCGAAGAAAAATATGTTGAAAGTTATAAACAAGAAAGAGCGCCTCGAAAAAAACAACAACCACAGCACGTGCAATCCTCCATTGTTCCAATGGAAGATATTTTTTCCAATATTATTGGGATTAACGGTAGCATGAAGAATGCGGGCGATCAGGCAAAAGCTGCAATATTGTACCCGCCTAAAGGGTTGAATTGTTTAATTACCGGACCCACTGGATCGGGAAAAACTTACTTTGCGCATGCGATGTTTCAATTTGCTAAAGCGAATAATGTCATTGATGCCAATAAAGAATTGATTGTCTTTAACTGTGCTGATTATGCAAATAATCCAGAACTTTTGATGAGTCATTTATTTGGGCATACTAAAGGAGCATTTACCGGAGCAGATGAAGAAAAAACTGGTGTTATTGACCAAGCTAACCATAGTATGCTTTTTCTAGACGAAATTCATCGTTTACCGCCTGAAGGGCAAGAAATGATTTTTTACTTTATGGATTATGGGACGTACAGTCGCTTGGGAGAGACCGGCAAACAGCATGAGGCTGAAGTGCGTATTGTTGGTGCCACAACCGAAGACCCTAATTCTAGCCTGCTTGATACGTTTGTTAGACGGATTCCGATTAACATTCAATTACCTTCTTTTGTATCACGCCCTGCTGTGGAAAAAGTTGATTTAGTGAAAGTGATGGTCTCACACGAAGCCCATCGTATTCAACGTACGATTTCATTAACTGAAGATGTCGTAAAAGCATTAATTGGCAGCGTCAGTTATGGAAATATTGGACAGTTAAAATCAAATGTTCAGCTAGTGTGTGCTAGAGGTTTTTTGAATCATATGCATGAAGAACAAATTGAGATTATGATTGAAGATGTACCTGAGGGTATTCGATCAGGCCTAATACTTTTAGCCGATAATCGTGAGATGTCGACTGAACTTTCGCAAAATCTTGAGTCCAAATTAATTATTTATCCGGATGCAGATCTTCTAAATATTCAATCGGACTCTTATGAATTACCCTATAACTTATACGACATTATCGGCGATAAGGCTGAGCTATTAAGAGCTGACGGAATCGATCAAGAAACCATTAATCATTTTATTTCGACTGACATTAATGTTCATTTAAAATCATTTTACAAAGATCATGGTTTTTCATTCTACGCAGATAATAAATTAAGTGAGTTTGTTGACCGCAAAATTATCGAATTAACAAATCGTATTTTTTCTATTGTTACTAGTCGGTTAGGAAATGAGTTTCAGTCCAATTTTGTTTACGCGATGAGCTTGCATATAAGTTCTTTTTTGAAAAAATTACAACTAGGGGAGAAGCGGGATGTGAATGATAATATACGACAAATGGTTACCGCTTACCCTGAAGAATTAAGTGTGGCCCAAGAGATTCGGCAATATATTGGTGAATGGTTCAATATCTTTATTCCTGAAAGTGAAATTTACTATTTAGCTGTTTTGTTGGTATCTTTAAGGAGCGCTTCACAAGTTGGAAGAATTGGAGTGGTTGTAGGAGCGCACGGAAACAGTACAGCGACAAGTATGGTGGAAGTGGTAAAACAACTGCTTGATGTTGAACAAGTAGCAGCAGTTGATATGCCACTTGATATGCCGCCTAAAATTGCTTTAGAAAAATTGAAACAAGCTGTTCTTTCTGTGCATGAAGGTAGCGGTGTTTTGTTATTAGTAGACATGGGGTCTTTAGTGACTTTTAATGAAAAGATTCAAAGAGAGACGGGCGTGTTCGTACGAACGATTGATATGGTAACTACGTCGCTGGTTTTAGAATCTGTACGTAAAGCGTCTGTTTTTGGGACCAGTTTGGATGATCTTTACGAATCGTTGAAAAATTTCCATGGTTACACTACATTAGACGCGTTGCCCGCAACTTTAACAGAAAATCATCTGCCTAAAGCAGTCCTTGCTATTTGTGCTTCTGGCGAGGGGACAGCTGTTCATATTAAAAAGATGATTCAAACGACTCTTGATAAAAAACAAATTGCAGATGTGGAAGTACTGACGATTTCTGCTGTGGAGTTAGAACAAGTGCTTCCTGAAATTCAACAACATTATCAAGTAATTGCAGCAACCGGAGTGGTTGATCCACAACTAGCGGTTCCTTTCATTACCTTAGAAAATTTTATTACACAAAATACAGATGAATTGATTGATAAACTACTGTTAAATAATGAGTTAACGGTTGAAGAACCAGTAGCGTTTAACAATATGGAAACCAAAGAAATTTGTCTGAATTATTTAGAAAAGAACTTCACATTTTTAAATCCGCAAAAATTGATTGAACCTTTATTGCAATTTACTGAAGAAATTATGGATAACTGGCATATATTAAAAGAAGAGCAGGGATTTTGTATTAATTTCCTTTTACATGCAGCCGGCATGATTGAACGAGTAATTCTGCAACAACCTCTAACAGCTCCTGAAAATGAGGAAGAAAATCTGCAAGACGAACCAGACTACGAAGCTTTGCATATTCAAGTATTATCTTTAGGTAGAGTCTTGAATTTAACCTTCCCACCAGCTGAAGAAGTCTATTTATTGGCTTTAATAAAACGCCAAGTTAAAGTTTGACAAAAACAGTAAACAATACACTAAAGATACACAAAAGTAATGTATCCTTAGTGTATTGCTTTATTTTATCTTAAAACGCTGGTGTATAGATAGTGTATTATTCATTTTTGGCACGTAACTTGCTTTTAAATAGAGTAAAGGAGGTGTGTCCGGCTGATAAATCAATAAATATTAAGGGGGCGATCAAAACTTGGAAATTCGTTTAGCACGAGTTGATGATCGGCTAATTCATGGACAAGTTACTACGTCATGGACCAAACGAACCGACATCAACCGAATTATCGTGGTCAGTGATGAAGTTGCATTTGATCATCTAAGTAAATTCCTTTTACAACAAGCGGCTCCGCCAGGAATCAACGCAAATGTTGTCACCGTAGCCAAAATGTTGGAAACCTTTAATAGTGAATTATTCAAAACGCAAAAAGTCATGCTATTATTTACCAATCCGCAAGATGTGGAAAGACTGGTGCGCGGAGGAATAAAACTGAACTCATTAAATATCGGCGGTATGCGTTTTGAAAATGGGAAACAGATGGTCACAAATTTTGTTTCAGTAAATGAAAAAGATCTAGCTTCCTTTCACTATCTGGCAAAACAAGGAATTGAATTAGAAGTTCGCAAAGTTCCAACTGATCGCAAAATTAATTTGATTGATTTGTTGGATAAAAAGGAAAAAGCTAAGTAGAAAAAAATCGCAAATTAGGGGGTAAGAAAATGGTAGGAATCATCCTAGCAAGTCATGGGGACTTTGCTGATGGGATCTTAGAATCAGCAACAATGATTTTTGGAGAACAAGCAAATGTTGCTGCTTGTGTATTGAAACCAAGCGAAGGTCCAGATGATATAAAGAAAAAAATGGAAGACGCAATCAATTCATTTGATGATCAAGATGAAGTACTTTTATTGATTGATCTTTGGGGAGGTACCCCATTTAACCAAGCCAACAGCTTATTTGAAGAACACAAAGATAAATGGGCAATTGTGGCAGGTATGAATTTACCAATGGTTATTGAAGCTTATGCTTCCCGTCTTTCTATGGATTCTGCACAACAAATTGCTTCGGCTATCGTTCCTAGCGGGAAAGATGGTGTCAAAGTAAAACCAGAAGAATTGGCGGTTGAAGATAAAGCTGCATCAGACGAAGAAGTTGATACTGGGGCTCCAGAAGAACCTAAAGGCTCTTTACCTGAAGGCACGGTTGTCGGTGATGGAAAGATAGATTATGTGTTAGCACGTATTGATTCTCGTCTTTTGCATGGTCAAGTTGCTACTAACTGGGCTAAAGCAACGGGACCCAACCGAATTATTGTAGTTAGTGACGCTGTTGCAAAAGATAGCTTGCGTAAAAGCTTAATCGAACAAGCAACACCGCCGGGTATAAAAGCTAACGTTATTCCAATTGAAAAAATGATAGAAGTGGACAAAGACCCACGATTTGGTAAAACAAAAGCTTTATTACTTTTTGAAAATCCAGAAGATATGTTAAAAGCGATCGAAGGCGGCGTAGATATCCATGAAGTAAATGTTGGTTCTATGGCCCATTCCAAAGGAAAAGTCGTGGTAAATAACGTTATTTCAATGGATGAAGCAGATATTGAATCCTTTGAACGTATGGAAGAACTAGGTGTGAAATTTGATGTTCGTAAAGTACCGAGTGATTCAAGTGGACGCCTCAATGAATTGCTTAAAAAAGCAAAGGCTGGATTAAAAAATGCCGGATAAAAAAGAAAATAGTAATGAATTAGGAGGTTTATTATGTCAGATTTAAATGCAATTCAGATGATATTGGTCGTAGTTGTTGCATTTTTTGCTGGGATGGATGGAATTTTGGACCAATTTCAATTTCACCAACCATTAGTTGCATGTACTTTAATTGGACTTGTGACCGGTAATTTAGAAATTTGTGTTATGTTGGGCGGTTCACTACAAATGATCGCATTAGGCTGGGCTAACGTTGGTGCGGCTGTGGCACCAGATGCTGCATTGGCATCAGTGGCTTCTGCAATTATTCTTGTTTTAGGTGGACAGCAACAAGGTGGTATCTCAACTTCGATTGCCGTTGCAATTCCACTAGCAGTAGCAGGGTTATTCTTGACAATGCTTGTTCGTACAGTTGCTGTTCCGATTGTTCACGGAATGGACAAAGCTGCTGAACAAGGAAGTTATCGTAAGATTGAATGGCTGCATCTCTTTGCAACTTGTCTGCAAGGTTTGCGTATTGCAATACCAGCTGGAGCACTATTATTTATTCCAGCAACGACTGTCCGTCAAGTTTTGGAATCAATGCCTGACTGGCTAACAGAAGGAATGGAAATCGGTGGTGGTATGGTGGTAGCCGTTGGTTATGCAATGGTTATCAATATGATGTCAAATAGAGAAGTATGGCCGTTCTTTATTTTAGGTTTTGCCATTGCAGCAATTACTGATTTAACTTTGATCGCAATTGGGGCTATCGGCGTTGCCTTAGCACTTATTTATATCACGCTTTCAAAACAAGGCGGTTCTTCTGAAGGCGGCGGTGGAAACGGCGGTTCTCGTGATCCACTTGGCGATATACTCAACGATTACTAAAGCTTGTAAAAGGAGGAGATAACTCATGGCAGATGAAAAAATAAAGTTAACAAAACGCGATCGCTTAAATGTCGCATGGCGTAATACATTTACCCAAGGTTCATGGAACTATGAACGGATGCAAAATGGTGGATTTGTTTATGCAATGATTCCAGCGATCAACAAACTATATTCAGATAAAGAAGATCGTAAATTAGCGTTACAACGTCACTTGGAATTTTATAATACCCACCCATACTTGACTGCACCCGTACTTGGTGTAACTTTAGCGATGGAAGAAGAACGTGCCAGTGGTGCACCTATCGATGATGTTGCTATTCAAGGGGTTAAAGTTGGGATGATGGGTCCTTTAGCAGGTGTTGGGGATCCGGTATTTTGGTTTACAGTTCGACCAATGTTAGGTGCCTTAGGTGCTTCTTTAGCGCTTGGCGGTAACGTAATGGGACCAATCATTTTCTTCGTAGCTTGGAACGCTATTCGTTGGGCCTTCTTATGGTACACACAAGAATTTGGTTATAAAGCAGGATCAGCAATTACTGACGATTTATCAGGTGGACTATTGCAAGATGTTACACGAGGTGCTTCTATTTTAGGGATGTTTGTGTTAGCGTCGCTGGTGCAACGATGGGTCGATATCGACTTCCAGCCAGTGGTTTCGCGAACACCACTGCAAGAAGGTGCTTATGTTGACTGGTCTAGTATTCCGATGACACCAGAGGGCTTGCAAACAGCTTTCCAACAAGTTACTGAAGAAGGCAAGGCATTATCAAGTGTTGATGTAACCACGCTGCAAAATAACTTAGATGATTTGATTCCAGGCTTGGCTGGTTTGCTACTAACGCTATTGTGCATGTGGATGTTGAGAAAGAACGTTTCTCCGATTGTAATCATCCTCGGCTTATTCGTTGTAGGTATTCTTGGCCACGTTATTGGCTTGCTATAATATATAATTAAAGGAGAGGCAAAAACAGTATTCCAAGCGTTTTTGTTTTGGAAAAGTACTGTTTTTGCCTTTTTGTACATAGGAAAAATCCATGCTAAAATAAATTTAAAATCGAGGTGAGACTATACATGGTACAATCACTAAATACACAAGTAGATTTAGCAGTAGACGGAACATCTTTTGTAGGGCTAGCTAAATATGGTCAAATCTTAATTGGCAACAATGCATTTGAATTTTATAATACAAAAAATCCACAAGATTATATCCAGATTCCGTGGAAAGAAGTTGATTTTGTTGTTGTCAACGTTCTATTTAAAGGGAAATGGATTCCACGTTACGCAATCGAAACGAAAAAAAATGGTTCTTTCAATTTCGCCTCAAAGGATACAAAAAAAGTACTGCGTGCCATACAACCTTACGTTGCTCGTGATCATATGGTACAGGCCAATAGCTTTTTCAAAGTAATTAAAAGAGGCTTATTTTCTTTTGGGAAGAAAAAGAAGAGTTAAAGGGTTGCAGCTATTATTTATACTAAAGAGATTATACTCGTAAATTCAGTACATCTGTTTTTACGAGTTTTTACTATTTGTGTAGAAGTCAATTTTCATTTGACGGTAAATGAGTAAAAGAACGATAAAGTACTATTTATCCAGTAGCTGAATGAACAATAGAGTACAGCTACATTTCATAATTTTTAACTTATTGGAATCATTGAGTTATTAGCATTTAAGCAAAGGGGTTTCTTGGTATGTTATAATGAAGTTACCATCAGAAAATAAACGTATTAAAGGTCAAAAAAACATGATATGATGAATATGTGAGTCGTTTTTGGTACGTTATAGATTAAAGGAGGCGAGCACTATGGAAAGTTTATTGCTCACAATTGGATTTATTGGTCTAGCACTGGCTGTATTAACACCGCTTACCAAAACTGCCTCTCTTGTGACACTCGCTAGTTTTACCATTTACTTTTATGCTATTGGAATAGAAAATTGGCTTCCTCTCATGTTATTTATCTTAGGGTTGCTTCTAATCGTTTTTGAAATATTTATACCAGAGTTTGGAATAATGGGAATACTAGGCGCCATTTTACTAATAGCTGGATTGTATTGGACTATTGGAGACGTCATGCAAACGGTTCGAGATTTAAGTATGGCAGTTGTGATCACCACAGGACTGGTCGTTTTTCTAGCCAAAAGAGGGTACTCGTTGACAAATGTAAATAAACTTATTTTACAAACGGATTTACCTGCCAACAATAAAACCGAAACAGAAGACCGCACACCAAACCTTTATCCAGGTTTGGTCGGAAAAGCACAAACGCCGCTGAGACCTTCTGGAAAAGCAACGTTTGGTAAAGAGGAAGGTCCAATGTTTGATGTTTTAAGTGCTGAAGAGTTTATCTCAATGGGGACACCTATTGTGATTGAGCAAATTCAAGGGACAAAAATTTTAGTAAGGAAACAAAAATGAAAAACGGGGGTTAATTTATGGACGAATTACAAATTGGAGGCAGCTTTATTGGGATAGTGATTGCTGCTGTTATTATCATTATTTTACTGATCATCTTCTTAAGGTTTGTGCCTGTTGGTTTATGGGTCACTGCTTACTTTTCAGGAGTGAAGATTGGTATTGGAACACTTGTTGGGATGCGTTTACGTCGAGTGAATCCCCATCGAATCATCCGACCACTGATTAAAGCGACTAAAGCTGGTTTAGCGCTTTCGACAGATCAATTAGAAGCCCATTTTCTAGCAGGAGGGAACGTAGACAGGGTAATCGACGCACTTATTGCTTCACAACGAGCAGAAATTGATTTGGAATTTGAAAAAGCGGCTGCAATCGACTTAGCAGGACGTGACGTGTTTGAAGCTGTTCAAGTTTCTGTTACTCCTAAAGTGATTGAAACGCCTAGAGTATCAGCTGTAGCTCAAAATGGAATTGAACTGATTGTAAAAGCCAAAGTAACCGTTCGCGCGAATATCGAACGTTTAGTTGGTGGGGCAGGTGAAGACACGATTATTGCTCGTGTAGGAGAAGGAATCGTTACCACAGTTGGTTCTTCGGAAAAACATGAAGAAATTTTGGAAAACCCAGATTCTATGTCAAAAACGGTCTTGAAAAAAGGGCTCGACTCAGGTACTGCTTTTGAAATCTTATCTATTGATATCGCGGACGTGGACGTAGGACGCAATATTGGGGCCCAATTACAAACGGACCAATCTGAAGCAGATAAGAATATTGCCCAAGCAAAAGCTGAAGAGCGTCGTTCAATGGCCGTCGCACAAGAACAAGAAATGCGTGCCGAAGTAGTACAAGCTGAATCCAAAGTTCCACTAGCAATAGCAGAAGCTCTACGGCAAGGAAACCTTGGGGTTATGGATTATTATAAGCTGCAAAATGTTGATGCAGATACTGAAATGAGAAAATCGATTTCTGATCAAGCAGATCAATCAGACGAAGAAGAGTGATTGTATGTTAGACTCCATTATTGAATTTTTCTCCGATTTTGCTCCAGTGGTGTTTATTTTAGCTTTGTTCGTTATGAAATTGGGAAGCAAAAGACGAAATAAAAAACGAAAAAAGCAAAAGAATAATAGCGGTGATGTTTTGCGCTCCCAGGACAGCTTACAAAAAAGCAACGAGAAAGGAGCCGCAGCTCAAATGAAAAAAGAACCGCAACAAGCCAATCGAGCAGGACAAGAAAAACAAAAAAGAAATGCGAACAAACAAGTCAACCGGCAATCGAGTTCTGTGAATCAACAAAATATGTCGAATTCAGAACAACGTAAAAAACAAAAACAAGCGCAGGCTAGGCAGCGCTTGTCAGAAGCTCAAAGTTCTCGAAGTTCGCAACCTAAGTCAGCTAGTCGTAGCTCATTTAGCCGTAGGCAACAACCAATAATATCGAATAGTAAAACGAGGGCTAAAAAAACAGCGGCAAAAAAACAGTCGAAAAAAGCAACGTCTACTTTTGCCGATAAAGGTTTAGTCAATGCGATGATTTACAAGGAAATATTGGATAAGCCGGTAACTTTAAGAGATGAAACGAAATGACTTAAAAAGAAGTATTATCATTTAATGATAGCTTCTCTTTACCCAAAGCATTGTGCTATTCTTTTTTGATAGCGCAATGTTTTTTATTGGAATAAGATATAAATATTCATTGTAAGTGTATCTCACTTTTTTAAGATAGAATAGGCTCATAAGAAGTAAAAACAGTGTCCTAAACAGGAAATAAGCCCGTAACAATGATAAACTAGTGGGGTTAAGTAAGGCTAAGCTCGTTAGATTGACAAAGCTACGAGCTTAATTTAAAAAATAAAGCAACAAAACCTTCTCTAGAATAGCTTAAGTCTATAAGCATCACAAAAGTTAAGGTTTTAACTTTTGTGAGTTCATAGTTTTCTTGTTTTAATGTGATTCGTCCGATATTTGCAAAATCTCATCATCTGACGTTTTTGCTTAAATTCAAAAGGTTAACTCGTTTAACTTAGTAACGAAGTTTGCTATAATAGATAAGAACTCACACGGAAAGAAGGAAATAAATATGTCGCGAATCGATCGTTTGCGGGAAAAGATGAACCAAGAAGAAGTGGACGGCTTTTTAATTACCAGTCCTTATAACTTGCGTTACTTTACCAACTTTACCGGTACTACAGGATTAGCTCTAGTCACTAAAGAACAGGCTTTTTTTGTTACCGATTTTCGTTATACGCAACAAGCTGCTAAACAAGCGCAAGGTTTTGAAATTGTAAAAAATAGCGGCAATATTTTTGCAGCAGTAGCTGAACTTGTCCAAAAAGAAGCAGTTAATGCGCTCGCTTTTGAAGAAGACCATATTAGCTTTGCCGAATATGGTATACTAGAAGACTTGATTACCGAAAGTGCACTAGCGCCAATTTCTGGTGTTTTGGAAAGTCTGCGAGAAGTAAAAGATGAACAGGAAATTGAAACGATCAAACAAGCTTGTTTGATTGCTGATCAAGGATTTGATCATGTATTGAAAATGATCCAGCCAGGGATGACTGAAATTGAAGTGGCGAATCAATTAGATTTTTATATGCGTTCACTTGGGGCTAGTGGTGTTTCTTTTGAAACGATTGTTGCTTCTGGCAAGCGAGCTGCGATGCCGCACGGGGTGGCCAGTTCAAAAACAATCGAACAAGGTGATATTATCACACTAGATTTCGGTTGCTATTATGAAGGCTATGTCTCAGATATGACACGTACTTTTGCAATTGGAGATCCTGGTAAAAAGATGAAGGAAATTTATCAAATTGTGTTAGAAGCGCAACTAAAAGTGATTGAAGCAGCTAAACCTGGGATAAGTGGTATCGAATTAGATGCTGTTGCCCGGGACTATATTGCTTCATTTGGTTATGGAAAAGACTTTGGTCATTCAACTGGACATGGTATTGGACTAGAAATTCATGAAGGCCCGAATGTTTCTGCACGCGCAGATAACACGTTTGTACCGGGCAATGTGATTACTGATGAACCAGGTATTTATTTACCAGAAATTGGCGGTGTCAGAATTGAAGATGATCTATTAATTACTTCTGAGGGGAATGAAGTGTTAACTCATTCGCCTAAGGAATTGATCATTTTATAATTTTTTCAAGTTTTGATATTCGATGAGTTTTAACGTGGCTTATCTATAAATTAAATGATAAACTAAAAACTGGAAGGCAATCCTAAAATGGAGGAATCTAAATGGCTGATGAAAAAAATTTTGTTTTAGATGCAAATCAGGAACTAGGAGAAATTGTGATTGCTCCTGAGGTGATCGAAGTAATCATCGGAATTGCTGCTTCAAAAGTAGAGGGTGTTTATCGCATGCAAGGCAATTTTGCCAACAACGTCACGGAATTATTAGGACGTTCTACTTACGGCAAAGGCGTTTATTTAACAATGGATGAAACAGGAATTAAAGTTGACATATATATTTACATGAAATATGGCGTTTCTGTTCCCAAGGTAGCAATGGATATGCAAAATCGAGTAAAACAGCAAGTCTTATTTATGACAGATGTTGAACTTGCTGAGGTAAATATTCATGTCGTTGCAGTGGTTCCCGAAAAAACAGAGCAATTGGATTTAGAAGATTTTTTTGAAAACGATGAGGAAGAAAATGAATAAAGAACTATCAAGACACGAAATCAGACAGAAAGCTGTACAGGCTCTATTTCCACTGGACGTAAATCAAGTTTTAGATAAAAAAGATGCAATCGACGCTGCATTGGAATTAGAACATGGTGAAATCATTGATGAAGAACAAGAAAACTTTGTTCCAGGATACTTAGATGCTTTAGTTACAGGAGTTTGTGCTAATAAAAGCATACTTGATGAAAAAATTAAAAACCATCTGCGTAAAGGATGGCGCTTCGAAAGATTAGCTAAGATGGATGTAGTTATTCTGCGCATTGGACTATTTGAAATGCTATATGTGGATGATACGCCCAATAAAGTAGCATTAAATGAAGCAATTGAGCTGACAAAAACATTTAGCGACGAGCAAGCACGCAAATTTGTCAATGGTATTTTATCGGCTGTGAATACAGAGATTGAAGCTAGCTAATGAGCTAGCTTCTTTTGTTGAAAGAGTAAAGTTATGCTAAAATAAAAAAATAACATGAGGGAGTGACCAACAAATGGCAAAATTGATTAAAGGCAGAGAACTGGCAGATAATATGCAAGAACAAATGCGTTTAGAAGTTGAAGCTTTAAAAAAACAAGAGATTTTCCCAGGTTTGGTAGTTTTTTTAGTAGGCGATGACTCGGCAAGTAAAACATATATCAAAAATAAAGAAATCGCAGCGCAAAAAATCGGCATTCAGTCAAAATTGGAAAACTACCCCTCAGATATCAGTGAAGAAGCGCTATTAGCGGAAATAAAAAAATATAATGACAACCCAAACTATCATGGGATTTTAGTACAGCTGCCGTTACCCGAACATATTGATGAAGAAAAAGTGTTACTTGCAATTGACCCTAAAAAAGATGTTGACGGATTTCATCCATTAAATATGGGGAAACTTTTATTAGGAAAACCAGCAGCAATTCCTTGTACACCTTATGGCATCATGAAGATGTTTGAAGCTTACGAGGTTGATTTGGCAGGAAAAAATGCGATTGTTATTGGACGTAGTAATATTGTCGGTAAACCAATGGCTCAATTACTTTTAGCACAAAATGCGACTGTTACGATGGCACATTCGTATACGAAAAATTTACCTGCTTTGGCAAAACAAGCAGATGTAATTGTATCTGCCATTGGTAAAGGGAACTTTATTACCGAAGAGTTTGTTAAAGAGGGTGCCGTTGTCATTGATGTTGGGATGAATCGTGATGAAAATGGCAAACTGATTGGTGATGTGAAATTTGCTGAAGTTGAGCCACATGCCAGCTACATTACGCCGGTTCCTAAAGGCGTCGGTCCGATGACCATTACGATGTTGATGCAACAAACGATTCAAGCTTGCAAACGTCAGGAGCTAAGTTAGTCAATGGAATATTTAACAGTTAGTGCACTTACTAAATATTTAAAAAGAAAATTTGACGTCGATCCATATTTAGAGAAAGTTTTTCTAACAGGTGAGATCTCCAATTTCCGTCTACGCCCTAATCACCAGTACTTTAATATAAAAGATGATAAAGCTAAGATTTCGGCAGTGATGTTTAAAAATGCTTTTCGTAAATTAGACTTTCAACCTGAAGAAGGAATGAAAGTGATGGTTGTAGGACGTATTTCAATTTATGAAACTACGGGAAACTATCAAATTTATATCGATCAGATGCAGCCCGATGGTATCGGTGCCTTATATCAGGCTTATGAGCAGTTGAAAAAAAAGTTGGATGCTGAGGGTTTATTTCATTTACCTAAAAAGTCATTACCTAAATTCCCTAAAAGGATTGCTGTTTTGACTAGCCCTAGCGGTGCGGTCATTCGAGATATTATCACTACGACTAAAAGAAGGTATCCCATCGTTCAAATTGTTTTATTTCCAACTGTCGTACAGGGTGAAAAAGCAGCAGATGACGTTGTTAAAAATATTAAACGAGCACAAGAAAAAGGCGACTTTGACACGATGATCATCGGTCGTGGCGGAGGTTCAATCGAAGATTTGTGGCCATTTAATGAGGAACGGGTGGCTAGAGCTATTGCTTCTTGCGATATCCCAGTTATCTCTTCTGTCGGACATGAAACAGATACGACCATTGCTGATTTAGTGGCTGATGTGCGTGCTGCAACACCAACGGCTGCAGCTGAGCTTGCAGTGCCTGTACTCACCGAAGAAATTTTACGAATTGAAGAAAAACAAGCCCGCTTACAACAAGCTTACATTCGGCAAATTCAACGTAAGCAAGAACGATTTCAACGGGTACAAAATTCGTACATCTTTCGTCAACCGGAACGTTTGTATGAAGCTCAATCGATTAAATTGGACCAGCTTAATCAGCGCATGAACCAAACGTTACAGCGTTTAGTTTACGAAAAAGAAAAAGGATATACTCAAGTAGACTATCGTTTTCGTCAGTCAGCGCCTATTGCCAAGATAAAAGAGACCAGGCAAGAAGTAGACTACTTACAAGAACGTTTAAAAAATCAGATTCAGCAAGTCGTGACCAAAAAGCAACAGTCTTTTGAACAAACGGTACAGGCTTTAGACTTATTAAGTCCTTTAAAAATTATGGCAAGGGGATATAGTTATACGACTAAAGAGGAAAAAGTAGTGAAATCTGTTCATGATTTAGCGGAAAATGATACATTAAAAGTGCACTACAAAGACGGACAAGTACAAACGAAAGTAATTGGGATTGAGGAGGATGAAGATGGCCGAGGCAACATTTGAAGAATCATTAGAAGAATTGGAAAAAATTGTGACTCGTTTAGAACAAGGCGATGTTCCTTTGGAAGAAGCGCTGGATGCTTTTCAAAAAGGGATGACATTGAGTAAGCAATGTAAAGAAACCTTATCTAAAGCGGAAAAAACATTAACCAAAATGATGACAGAAGACGAAGAAGAAGTTCCATTTGAAGAGGAAGAACAATGAGTGGTCTACAGATATGGCAAAAAAATGAACTGCCTAAAGTTGAAAGCCAGATAGAAGGGTTTATTCATACACATACTGCTAATGAACAATTAAAAGAAAGTATGCTGTATTCAATTAATGCGGGCGGTAAACGGATTCGTCCTTTATTAGTATTAGCTACAGTAGAGGCTTTTGGACAAACAGCTACTCAGCAGACGTATCAAATTGCTGCAGCATTAGAAATGGTTCATACGTATTCGCTTATTCATGACGATTTGCCAGCGATGGACAATGACGATTTACGTCGTGGTAAAGCGACCAATCATATTGTTTTTGGCGATGCTTTAGCTATCTTGGCTGGGGACGCGCTACTAACGGGAGCTTTTGAATTAGTTGCTGAAACAGAGTTAGCAGCTGATAAAAAGAACCAATTGCTGCAGTTACTGGCAAAGTCAGCTGGAGCTAATGGTATGGTTGCCGGGCAAGTTTATGATATTCAAAGCGAACAAAAAAGTTTAACTTTTACTGAATTAGCAGCTTTACATCAAAAAAAGACAGGCGCCTTGATTCGTTTTGCTGTCGTTAGCGGTGGGGTTCTAACGGACCAAGATGAACAAGTTTTAAGCAAGCTGGATGACTTTGCAACTCATTTAGGATTGGCTTTTCAAATCAGGGACGACTTACTTGATGAGTTAGCAACGACCGAACAAATGGGCAAAAAAACCAAAAAAGACGATGCTGCCGGGAAAAATACATATCCAGTATTATTGGGGATGGAAAAAGCAAAGTCAGCTCTTTGCGCAGAATTAACCCAAGCACGTAATATACTTAAAAGTTTATCTTTTAACGATTTTAACCCTACCTTATTACTAGAGATGATTAAGTTATTTGAATTGGAAAGAGGCAATCAATGAAAAAAGAACGTGTGGATATTTTGGCTTTTCAGCAGGGGCTTTTTACCACTAGAGAACAAGCCAAAAGGGGGATTATGGCCGGAACTGTCTATACGCAAAAGAACCAACGTTTGGATAAACCGGGTGAAAAGATTCCACAAGATACGATACTTAAAATTATTGGGGCGCAATTACCTTATGTTTCTCGTGGCGGTTTAAAATTAGAAAGAGCGTTAATGGTGTTTGATTTTCAAGTGAAAGATAAAATTTTATTAGATATTGGTGCTTCTACTGGTGGATTTACCGATTGTGCATTGCAAAATGGGGCACTGTTAAGTTATGCGCTTGATGTGGGTTACAATCAATTAGCCTGGAAAATTAGACAAGACCCACGGGTAATCGTTATGGAAAGAACCAATTTTCGTTATTGTAAGCCAGCCGATTTTACCCAAGGGAAACCGGAAGTGGCAACTATTGATGTGTCGTTTATTTCTTTGAAAAAAATCCTACCTACATTACATCCGATACTTACAGATCAGGGCGAAGTGATGGCATTAATTAAACCCCAATTTGAAGCAGGAAAAGAATCTGTCGGCAAAAAAGGAATTATTCACGATCCTGCGATTCATCAAGCGGTGCTAGAAGATATTTCAGCCTTTGCTTTACAGGAAAATTATGATTTGCAGGCGCTAAATTATTCGCCTGTCACTGGTGGACATGGCAATATAGAATTTATTGCTCATTTAAAAAAATCGGAGCAACTAGGAATGAACCGATCAGATATAAAAATTGAACAATTAGTAGCTAAAGCGCATGAAAAATTAGACAAGTAAAGAAAGAAACGTTCTTTTACGTTTCTTTCTTTTTTATGTTGTGTATCTCTGCCTTTTCTTATTGTACAAAATAAGCTATGATGAATACGATTTAGGTAAAATAATAAGAGAAATATTCTCGAAAAATAAATATTTTTACATGGAGGTTAGCATGAAAAAAGAAGAACGACATCAGATAATTATTCAATTATTAGAAGAAGTTGATATTCAAAAACAAGAAGAATTGGTTGCAGCTTTGCAAGCACGAAATGTTGAAGTCACACAAGCCACTGTATCAAGGGACATTAAAGAATTAAAATTGATTAAAGTTCCAGCGGCAGGTGGTGGTTATCGTTATAGTATTCCTGTAGAATCAGATGAAGATATGAACGAAAAATTAAATAAATTATTAAAAAATGCTTTTGTAACAATGGATCAAATGGATAAGTTTGTCATTTTAAAAACCTTACCCGGCAATGCTTCAGCAATTGCAAATTTGATCGATAAACGTTTCGATGAAGAACTGTTTGCTATTTTAAATGATGATGATAATATTTTGATGATTGCAAAGACGACGCAAGCAAAAGAACGTTTATTTCAAGAATTGCAAAAGTATACTCAATAAAAGGAGAGCTTCATATGTTATTAGAGTTGTCCATTGAAAATTTTGCGATTATAGAAAGCCTCCATTTAACCTTTCATAAAGGCATGACGGCTTTAACGGGAGAAACAGGTGCAGGTAAATCAATTATTATTGATGCAATGGGTTTGCTTGCAGGCGGTAGAGGTTCAACAGATTATATACGCCAGGGGAAAACCAAATGTGTATTAGAAGGGTTATTTGAATTGCCTAAGCAGACGTCTTTTAAAGCCTTACTTGATGAACTAGGTATTGATCAACAAGACGAATTGTTAATTATTCAACGAGATATAACAAATTCTGGTAAAAGTATTTGTCGCGTTAATGGGAGAATTGTCACGCTAGGAAATTTAAAACGGATTGGCGCGTACCTGGTGGATATCCAAGGTCAAAATGAACACCAAGACCTTTTGCAGACGGAAAAGCATTTGCAATTAGTTGATAGTTTCGGTTCGCCAACTTTTAAGAACCAGTTAGCAGAATTTAAGGAACAGTATGATGAATTTCGTGAATTGGAGAGAAAAGTTCGAACCATTCAGGAAAATGAGCAATCTTATATTCAACGGATTGATATGCTGAATTTCCAGAAAAAAGAAATTGAAGAAGCAGATTTACAAATAGACGAAGAAGAAAAGTTAGTTGAAGAACGAGATAAATTAACAAATTTCCAAAAAATTGTAGATGCTTTTGCCAAAAGTCACGAAGTCTTAGCCGCAGAAACTGGAAATAGTCTAGATGGAATTGGCATTGCTGCACAAGAACTACAAGAAGTGGCGCACTTAGATAAAGAATATGAACAAATTAATGAAAGTGTACAGAATGCTTATTATTTATTACAAGACGCTGCTGGTGAGATTTCTAGTATACTCGACCAATTGGAACTAGACGAGGGGCGTTTGGAAGAAGTAAATGCGCGCTTGGAAGTTATTCGTCAGTTAAAGCGAAAGTATGGAGAATCAGTCGCTTCAGTTTTAACTTACTATGAAAAAATTTCAATGGAATTAGCTCAAGCAGATGATACCGGCAACCGTTTAGAAGAAATGCAGCAAAATTTGGATAAAAAGAATAATGAAATTTGGAAAATGGCTGAGAGTCTGCATTCTCAGCGCAAGCAAATTGCACGTCAACTAGAAAAGGATATCTTACAAGAGCTGGCGGATTTATACCTTGAAAACACTCAGTTTGAAGTACGATTTTCTGAGGAAAAGAAAGTATTACACAGAAGTGGCTTTGATCAAGTAGAATTTTATATAACGACCAATCCAGGGGAGCCTCTAAAACCACTAGCTAAGGTTGCATCAGGAGGAGAATTATCACGGATTCTGTTAGCTTTAAAATCGATCTTTTCTAAAGCGCAAGAGAAAACAAGCATTGTTTTTGATGAGGTAGATACGGGCGTTAGCGGACGAGTGGCGCAAGCAATTGCAGAAAAAATCAGCAGAATTGCTTATGAGTCCCAAGTACTTTGTATTACTCATTTACCTCAAGTTGCAGCTGCTGGCGATTATCAGTATTTGATCAGTAAAGAGGTTCAAAAAGGTAGAACCAAAACGATAGTAAAAGAAATTGATATTCCTAAGCGAATTCAAGAGATTGCTCGGATGCTTTCTGGAGCAGAAATTACTGAATTGACGATGGAAAACGCGAAAGAAATGCTGACTCAAGCAGGAAAAATTGCATAAAAAAACAGCTTCTATTAATAGAAGCTGTTTTATCAGATTTAAACGATTGCTGCTACAGCACTCAATACGATAGTGCCGATTGTCGCAATTAGCATAATCCATATGACGACTTTCGTAATTTTTGAAAAAGTGCTTGTTGGCTTTTTGTCTCGCATGGTTATTCATCCTTTTAATAGTTTAATGCCAGTTTACAACCAAAATTAGTAGAAAACAAGAAAAGAACTTAGGAAAGCTATAAAAGGTTCTTTTTCTTTAAAATTTTAATTGTAAACCAGCTGATAATGACCGTGACTAGCATGATAATCCAAAAAGCATTGGGCCATTCAGCGATAGGTAACCTGACGTTCATTCCATAGATTCCACCGATAATGGTTGGGATGGTTAAAACGATCGTTACCGAAGTTAATATTTTCATTACATTATTTAAATTATTTGAAACCACTGATGAAAAAGTATCATTCATGTGAGTTGCAAATTTTAGGTGAATATTTGCTGAAGTCAATGCTTGTTGTGTTTCCACAAGAATATCATGTAAATGATTTTTAAATGCATGATTTTGTTGAAACAATTCTGTGTTAGCTAAGACAGTTAAAGTTTTTAAATTAGCTGAGGTGGCTTCATCAAAGAAAACTAAACTTTTTTGGATATCCATGATCTGGTATAATTGTTCGTTTTGGGTAGAAACTTTAATCTGTTTTTCTAGACTGTCTAAATGATCTTTCGTTTGTTCTAAACAATCGTTAAAAGAAAGAGCAACTTGCCATAGAACTTCTAGCAGGATATTCATTTCAGGAACATTATCGTTCGGCTTGAAATGGTGATTTTTGAGCGTTTTTAAAAATGATGGCGAATAATTGGTTACTGTAATAACCCTATTTTCAGGAGTTACGATCAAAGATAAAGGATAAGTTTCATATTGTTGAAACCCTGAAGGGCTCTTGATTTCATAAGGATACTGCAAGAGCAAAAGGGCTGCTTTTTTCATTGTTTGCTGATTTAATCCTTCGCTGCGTGAGTTTTCCTCGTCATCTAAAACTGCTGTCAGGTAATCTTTGGGCAATTTATAGTCTTTAATCAAGGTGTTGATTTCTTGTGAGGTTGGTTTTTCAACATGCAGCCACAAAGTTTCTTGATCGATTGTATCTTGTTTGGCTAAGTAATTATTATCGATCGTATAATAATAAATCATGAACTCCCTCCTTTATTATGCCTTGCATGTAATCGAAAGCTTTATTATATCTATTTTAACAGAAAAATTTAAAACAATGAAATAACTACTTGAAAAGTTGGAATCTATTTATTTATTAGAAAGGATCGCATTATGTCTACATTTTCACCGATTTATTTATTTTGGTATTTTTTTCCTGCAATTGTTTTGTTTGCAGCTAAGCTAGTTGTCTCTGTCTTCTCGTTAAATAAGCGTTTCCGTATAAAGGCATCGGATTTAACTGTGCCATTTTTACTCTTTGGCATTCATCAGCTTTCAAACGTTAGCTTTCAATTTTCTATTTTCCCCTATTTTTTGATTACCCTTTTGCTATTAGGAATTGCTTTAGCTATTTTACAAGCTTATTTTTTTGAAGAAATCATATACCGACGCTTTTTTAAAATGTATTGGCGTTCGGTTTTTTTACTGGCTTTTGTTTTATATATTGTTCTGATTATTTTTAGTATACTTCAGTTCTTTTAATTTTTTTAAACAAAAGTCTTTTAAAAGACTTTGAGAAATCTTGTTATACCCGTTATTTTCAATTGGTAAAAAATAGTCAAAAAAGTTATTTAGCAATTTTATACAAAATGTGGTAGAAAGTGGGGGATTGTGGTAGACTGTGTTTATCAGGTGGTAAACAGGGGGGATAAAAGATGCTAATGGGTGAATTCCAACACTCGATAGACACAAAAGGGCGTTTGATTGTCCCGTCCAAACTCCGTGAACAACTAGGTGAAAAATTTGTTGTGACACGTGGTTTAGATGGTTGTCTATTTGGCTATCCTCAAACTGAATGGGAAAAATTGGAAGAAAAGTTAGACCAAATGCCTCTTGCTAAAAAAGATGCAAGAAGCTTTGTCCGCTTCTTTTATTCTGCTGCCACTGAATGTGAAATTGATAAACAAGGTCGAATCAATATCCCGAACACACTGAGAAAACATGCAAGTTTAGAAAAAAATTGTGTGATTATTGGCGTTTCAACTCGGATTGAAATTTGGGATGAACAACGTTGGAACGATTTTTCTGAAGAAACAGAAGAAAATTTTGATGATATTGCCGAAACAATGATTGACTTTGGCTTGTAGAAAGAGGAAATTGGATGGTAATGTTTCAACATTTTACAGTGATGAAAAAAGAAACTGTAGACAGTTTGAATATTGACCCTCACGGTACTTATGTCGATTGTACCTTAGGGGGAGCGGGTCATAGTCAGTATTTATTGGAACAGTTAGCTTCTGATGGCCATTTATATGCTTTTGATCAAGATCAAAAAGCGATTGATTATGCCAAAGAACGTTTGGCTTCTTATGTAAAAAAAGGACAGGTCACTTTTATAAAACGCAACTTTCGTTTTATAAAAGAAGAACTTGAAAACTTAAATGTTAATAAAGTTGATGGCATTTTTTATGATTTAGGCGTTTCCTCGCCTCAATTAGATGAAGCCCAACGTGGTTTTAGTTACCATCAAGAAGCACCATTAGATATGCGGATGGACCAAAATCAAACACTATCTGCTTATGAGGTTGTAAACGAATATGATTATCAGCAATTAGTAAAAATATTTTTTCGTTATGGTGAAGAACGCTTTTCTAAACAAATTGCACGCAAAATTGAAGCTGCTCGTAAAAATCAGCCAATTGAAACGACAACGCAACTTGTAGATATCATAAAAGAAGCGATCCCCGCTCCTGCAAGAAGAAAAGGCGGTCATCCAGCAAAAAGGGTATTTCAGGCAATTCGTATTGCCGTTAATGATGAATTAGGCGCTATCGAAGATTCGCTAGAACAGGCGATTGAGCTTTTAGCTATAGAAGGACGCATTGCAGTTATCACCTTTCATTCTTTGGAGGATCGCATTGCAAAAAATATATTTAAAGAATATAGCCAAGTCAAAGAAATGCCGCCCGGGCTTCCTATAATACCGGATGAATTTCAACCAATTCTTTCATTAGTAACCAGAAAACCAATTCTTCCAACAGAAGAAGAGATTGAAGAAAATAATCGTTCACGCAGCGCGAAACTACGTGTAGCTAAAAAGTTAAAGGAGGAGTAAAACCAATGGCAGAACTAAAAGCACAAGATGCTTCTTACGAAATTGAAGATGAAACATTGCAAGAACAGGCACATTTACAGCCATCAGATACT
This sequence comes from Tetragenococcus koreensis, assembly GCF_003795145.1. GTDB lineage: Bacteria > Bacillota > Bacilli > Lactobacillales > Enterococcaceae > Tetragenococcus > Tetragenococcus koreensis. The sequence continues at coordinate 79,576 of NZ_CP027786.1, forward strand.
CCTGACCGTCCCGATGTGGTGGTTGTTCCTTTATCTCCTACACGTAAATTAGAAAAAATTTCGCGTTTAGAAAAAATCCTAGTTGCTGTTTTAATGGCCACTTTAATTGGGTTAGGGTTACTTACGATTAGTTTACGCACAACGATCAGTGAAGCTGAACAAGACGTTTCTTCATTACAAGAAAATGTCAGTCAAGGGCAAGCCGAAGTAACGCGTTTGCAACAAGAAAAAAATGAATTATCAAAAAGTGAACGGATCCAAAAAATTGCTGAAGATAAAGGGCTATCGATTGATAGCGAACATTTAAGGAAAGTGAATTAAATGCGTATGATAAAAAAAATCCGGCAATACTTTAAAAAGAAAAACTTGTCTACCAGGAACAATCGCAAAAAAGTAGGAATTATTCTCTTTGCTACGAGTATTGGATTGTTCTTTTTATTTGTCGCACGGTTAAGTTATATTGTGGTTGTCGGTGATGTTGCAGGAGAATCTTTAGAAACGCAAACAAGAAATTTATACCAAGGATCAGAAGTTGTTAAGGCAAAACGAGGGACAATTTACGATCGAAATGGAGAACCAATTGCAGAGGACGCGACTTCTTATTCTTTATATGCGATATTATCGGAAGCTTATACAAACGACGATGAAAATTTATATGCTGAACCTAAAAATTTTGATAAACTAGCAGAGATCATCGCCGATACAATTAATGATGTTGATAAAAAAGAAACATTAAAAGTGTTAAAAGAAGGCGCCAAAGAAAACAAATATCAAGTGGATATTCCTAATGCAAAAAGTATTAGTTTGCAACAAAGAGAAGAAATTGAAGATGCCATGGAAGATCAAAAAATCAACGGGTTGTACTTTACTGAACACCCATCTCGGATTTATCCAAATGGTGTTTTCTCTTCGCATTTTATTGGTTATGCAGACATTCAAAATGATGAGGAAACCGAGCAAGAAAACTTGGTAGGTCGTATGGGAATTGAAGAGGATTATAATGACATCTTAAAAGGAAAAGATGGAAAAATTATTTATCAAAAAGATAATTATCAAAATCCTTTACCTGGAACGGTTGCTGAATCTGAACCCGCTGTTGATGGTCAAGACATTTATACAACGTTAGATAGCAGGCTACAAAGTTATTTAGAAACATTGATGGATCAAGCTTGGGATAAAATCGACGCTGAAGATATGACAGCCGTGTTAATGGATGCTAAAACCGGTGAAATTGCTTCAATGTCACAACGACCTACTTTCAATCCCGAAACGAAAAAAGGAATCAATGATGATGATTTTGTTTGGTCGAATCTATTTGTAGAAGATAACTATGAGCCAGGTTCAACCATGAAAGTGATGACGGTTGCCAGTGCGATTGATAACGGCATATTTGACCCTGACGAAACCTATAAACCGGGCGAAATGAACTTACTTGATGCCACCATCAGAGACTGGGACTATGCAAGGGGTCCTAAGCCCAGCTTAACTATGCGTCAAGCTTTATCATGGTCGAGTAACGTGGGTATGGTTAGATTAGAACAACAAATGAAGGCACGTTGGCAACGCTACTTGCAAGAATTTGGTTTTGGTAGAAGTACGTACTCAGGTCTTTCCAATGAAAAAAGTGGGACATTGCCAGAAGACAATGTCGTCAGTCATGCTATGACTGCTTTTGGACAAGCAATTGGGGTAACACAGTTCCAAATGTTACAAGCCTTTAGTGCGATTTCTAATGATGGCGCGATGTTAAAACCACAAGTGATTCAAAAAATCGTCAATGACGCTGAAAATGATGAAATGGTTACCCAGCCTGAAGTTGTGGGGCATCCTGTTTCAGAAGATGCAGCTCAAGATGTGCGGGAATATATGAGAGACACAGTGGAAAGTGAAGAATATGGAACAGCTTATGACCAATATAAAGTACCAAATGAAACGGTCTCTGCCAAAACTGGGACAGCCCAAATTTCCCGGGATGGAAGCTATTTAGACGGGCAAGGCGATTATCTGTATTCGGTGGTGCTGATGACACCTGCCGAAGATCCTGAATATGTCATGTACCTTACAATGAATCGTCCAGATCAAGAAGATACCGAAGTCCTCTCTAGTATTGCTAATCCATTATTAGAACGAGCAATGGACTTGCGTGATGTTGATGAGAGTGAAGGTAACAATGAAGAAGCTAGTAATGAAAAAGTTAAAGTGGAAGATTATCGCAACTTAGAAACAGATGCTGCGGCAGCAGATGTACAAAAGAAAGGGTTAGTTCCAATAGTTATCGGAGACGGTAATAAAGTAGTAGAGCAATCTGTGGATAACGGGGAGCGATTGATGTCTTCAGAAAAACTATTGCTTTTAACCGACGACCAAAACCCTATGATGCCAGATGTTAGCGGTTGGTCAAAAGCAGACCTCGTCAAATTTGGTGATCTTTTAGATGTTGATGTAACATTTGACGGAGAGGGTTATTGTACTGAGCAAAGTATTGAACCTTATGACGAGATAAGCGATGAAGAGCTGCATTTTAACTTAGAAGAAAACTAATTATAAAAAGAATTGAAATAAAAGATCAATTGGATACGAGGAGAGAGAAAATATGGATTGGACAAAAATGATTCTACCGATTGCCAGCGGCTTTGCCATAACGGTCATTTTAATGCCGTTATTTATTGGTTATTTTCAGATGAAAAAATATGGGCAGGAGATTCGCGATGAAGGCCCCAAATGGCATAACGTTAAAGCTGGGACTCCTACAATGGGCGGCGTCGTTTTTTTAGCCAGTTCAATTATTACTGCAATTTGGGTTAGTATATGGCAAGGAGAAATGTCGCCATCCTTACTAATTTCCCTTTTCGTTTTAATCTTATATGGCTTATTGGGTTTTTTAGATGATTTTATTAAAATATTCAAAAAGCGAAATATGGGTTTAACTTCACTACAAAAATTAGTGGGGCAAATCGTAGGTGCATTGGTTTTTTATTTTGTTTTCTTATATGAAGGAAATGAAAATGTCCTTAACTTTTTTGGATTATCAGTTCCTTTGACAATTTTTTATGGCTTGTTCGTGATGTTTTGGTTGGTAGGATTTTCAAATGCTGTCAATTTAGCTGATGGAATTGACGGTCTAGTTTCTGGTCTTGCCATCATTTCTTTTTCAACTTATGCTGTAATTGCTTGGTACCAAAATCAAATCGATATATTAATTATTTGTTTAAGTGTTATCGGTGCTTTAGTAGGATTTTTCCTATATAATCGTAAACCAGCCAAAATTTTCATGGGGGATGTAGGATCACTAGCTTTAGGAGGGCTGCTAGCAGGTATCTCCATTCTTTTACATCAAGAATGGACCTTACTACTAGTTGGTTTTGTCTATGTTATCGAAACAGCTAGCGTTATTTTACAAGTTGCTAGTTTCAAATTGACCGGAAAACGGATATTTAAAATGTCGCCTATCCATCATCATTTTGAAATGAACGGCTGGTCTGAATGGAAAATTGATGGTATATTTTGGTTAACTGCCCTTGTTTTTTCAATTATCACTTTAATCATTTGCTTAAATTGATAATTGAAAAATGGCAGACGGTATTTGCAGGAGATGAAAAATTTGAAAAAAATTACAACGTATCAAAATAAAAAAGTGCTTGTTTTAGGATTAGCAAAAAGCGGGGTTAGTGCGGCCAAATTATTACATGATTTGGGCGCACTTGTTACCGTTAATGACGGAAAGCCTTTTGAAGAAAATCCGCAAGCACAAGATTTACTCGCTTTAGGCATCAAAGTGATTTGTGGGAGCCATCCAATTGAATTATTGGATGAAGACTTCTCCATGATGGTAAAAAACCCAGGGATTCCTTATAGCCATCCATTAGTTCAAAAAGCGCAAGAAAAAGGACTTCCTATTATTACGGAAGTTGAACTGGCTTACCAAATATCAGAAGCTTTGATGATCGCTATTACTGGAACCAATGGTAAGACAACTACAACCACTATGATTGCAAATATTTTAAATGCTGGTATGACCGACCATAAAGCTTATTTGTCGGGAAATATTGGTTATCCTGCAAGCACAGTGGCAAAAAAAGCAGAAAAAGATGATTGTCTAGTAATGGAAGTATCGAGTTTTCAATTAATGGGCGTTAAGCAATTTCATCCAAAAGTCGCGGTATTAACCAATCTATATGAAGCCCATCTTGACTATCACGGTAGTTGGGAAGCTTACGTTGCCGCAAAATGGCAAGTTCAACAAAATATGACAACAGACGATTTCTTAATCTTAAATTGGAATCAAAAAGAAATTCAAGAACTAGCTCAAAACACTCAAGCAACGGTTGTTCCGTTTTCTACCCGAGAAGTGGTCGACGGCGCTTATTTATATCAAGGAACGCTTTATTATAAAGACGCAGCAATCTTAGCTGCGGATGAACTTGGTGTACCAGGAGCGCATAATATTGAAAATGCTCTTGCAGCGATTGCAGCCGCAGCGCTTTGGGGCATTGATTATCAAGTAATTGCTAATGCATTACGTACTTTTTCTGGTGTTAAACACCGTACACAATATGTCGGTAAAATAGATGAGGTAGCTTTTTATAATGATTCAAAAGCTACAAATATTTTAGCAACACAAAAAGCCTTAGAAGGCTTTGATCCACATAAGTTAATTTTATTATGTGGCGGGTTAGATCGAGGAAATGACTTTGACGCATTAATTCCTTCATTAAAAGGCGTGAAAGCAGTTGTTTTATTTGGACAAACGAAACATAAGCTAGAAGATGCCGCTAGAAAAGCTGGAATACCTGAGATCAGTTTTGCTGAAAATGCCGAGGAAGCTGCGGCGCTTGCCTTTGAACTAAGTCAAAAGGGAGATACGATTTTGTTGTCGCCAGCTAATGCAAGTTGGGATCAATATCGTAACTTTGAAGTTCGCGGAGATCGCTATATAGCAGCGGTTGAGCAATTAAGTGAAAAGAAAGGGAGCAGTCAATGAGAGTATTAGTCACAGGCGGCGGCACTGGCGGTCATATCTATCCTGCATTAGCTTTTATAAACTATGTTAAAACAGTTGATCCTAATTCATCATTTTTATATGTGGGTGCCAAGCGAGGAATGGAAAATAAAATTTTACCGCAAACTGACATCCCTTTTTTAACATTGGAAATTCAAGGGTTCAAACGTAAACTAACTTTTGAAAACGTCAAAACGGTTCAGTTATTTTTAAAAAGTGTTCGCCAAGCTAAAAAAATAATAAAAGATTTTCAACCGGACGTAGTAATCGGCACTGGCGGGTATGTTTCAGGAGCTGTCGTTTATGCGGCAGCAAAATTAAACATTCCTACGATTGTCCATGAACAAAATAGTGTACCCGGCATTACAAATAAATTTTTAGCTCGCTATGTTGATAAAATTGGCATCGCCTTTGCCGATGCCGCACAATATTTTCCTGAGAATAAAACGATTTTAGTGGGAAACCCGCGAGCCCAAGAAGTGGTAGGGATTAAACCATCGGATTTATTACGTGAATTTGATTTAGCTCCTGAAAAAAAGACTGTTTTAATTTTCGGTGGAAGTCAAGGTGCATTAAAAATTAACCAGGCGGTAGTTGCAGCTATTCCCGAATTTGCTAAAAAGGGATATCAGGTGCTATATGCTTCTGGGGAACGTTATTATGAAGAAATCAATGAAAATATGGGGATGAACAAAGACGCGTTTGTGAATATCAGCATCCAACCCTATATAAAAAACATGAATGAAGTAATGGTTAACTGTGATTTATTGGTGGGACGCGCGGGTGCGACTTCAATCGCAGAATTTACCGGTTTAGGTTTGCCTGCTGTATTAATACCTAGTCCTTATGTGACAAATGATCATCAGACAAAAAATGCACAGAGTTTAGTTAAAGAAGGCGCAGCTAAAATGATCAATGATAACGAATTGACAGCAGAGAACTTAGTTGCTACTGTAGATGAAATTATGGGCGATGATGCGCTTTTGCAACAAATGGCAGAGCAATCGAAAAAGCAAGGAATTCCTGATGCATCGGAGCGTTTATATCAATTTATTCAAACGATCATTTAACTCCAATAAAATTTAGCAAAGGAGGCGAACAACATCAGTAAAAAAGAAATGTCCGACCCAAATTCCTCAAAAAAAAAGAAATCAACCAATGAAGAAGAGCTAACTCCTTGGCAAAAAGAGCATCTTCGTTATCTAAGAGAACGTCAAGATAACGAAGAAAAAGCAAGCGACGATAAAGCAGAAAAAAGCTTGGAAAGTTCTGAAACCAAACAAGCAGAGAATTTTTCAGAAGAAAAGATTGAAGAACCACCAAAAAAAGAACGCATTTCTTTTGCTGATCGTCTTCCTAAATTAAAAAGTTACCGAAATAAACAATTACATAAGCGATTACTTACGATCATTATGATTTTTGCCATTCCGCTACTTTTTGTTCTCTATTATATTTCGCCTTTAAATAGCTTAGCTGAAGTAGATGTGTCTGGCAATCAAAATATCGCTTCACAAAAAATTGTTGCTTCTTCTGGTTTGCAAGTCAACCAAAATTTGTGGCGACAATATTTTGATCGCGATCAATTTACTAGAAGGCTAACCAAGGAATTTCCTAGAATAAAAAATGCTAAGATTAAATTTTCTGCCCTGAACCAATTTAGGATTGATGTGACAGAACACAAGGAAGTTTCCTTGTTGGCCAAAGACGGTAAATATTTTCCTGTTTTAGAAAATGGTGAAGTTGTTCAGGAGCCTCAAGAAGAGGCAGATAAAGATAAAATCATTTTAGAAGATTTTACTAACCAAAACCAAATTCTGACGACCATTGAAAATTATCGCAAATTACCCCAAGAGATACAAAGTGGCGTTTCTCAAATTAATTATACGCCGTCAGACAATAACGACGAACTGCTAACTATTTTTATGAATGATGGAAACCGGGTAATTATCAATGTTTCTAATATGGATCAACAAATGCAATATTACCCTCAAGTGGCAAAAGAGATGGATGACAAAGGTATAATTGATATGGAAGTTGGTATTTTTGTTCGTCCTTATGACGAAAATAATACTGATGATGAAGAGGATCAGGAAGATTCTGAGTGAAAATATAATTTTTCCTATAAATATCTGAATATTTTTCATTAACTTCTTTCTCAAAACGCCTTAATTATGGTAAAATTAGTGACAGTGAATATAAAGAGACTTTATAAAAATAAATACGAACGTTATTTGTTCGCGATATAGGTAAAAAAGTAGGAGGGAATCCCATCCATGGCAAAAACTGGAATGTATGTTGGCCTAGATATCGGTACAACGTCAGTTAAAGTTGTTGTAGCTGAATATATAGAAGGCCAAATGAACATTATTGGCGTAGGAAATGCAAAATCAGAAGGGATCAACCGTGGCATTGTGATCGATATTGATAAAACGGTCCAAGCTATTCAACGAGCAGTTACTCAAGCAGAAGAAAAAGCAGGAATTCAAATCCGAAATGTTTGTGTCGGGTTGCCGGCGAATCTGTTAGAGGTTGAAAATTGTCAAGGTATGATCGCTGTTAACAATGAATCAAAAGAAATCACAGATGAAGATGTTCGTAATGTAGCATCAGCGGCTCTTGTTCGTTCTATCCCTCCTGAAAGACAAATAATTACGATCCTGCCGCAAGACTTTACTGTTGATGGCTTTGAAGGGATCAAAGATCCAAGAGGAATGATTGGCGTACGACTAGAGATGAATGGTGTGGTCTTTACCGGACCTAAAACAATTATCCATAATGTCCGCAAATGTGTCGAAGAAGCTGGATTATTTATAAGCGAAATGATTATTACACCACTAGCTTTAACCAGTTCCATCCTATCAGATGGCGAGCAAGATTTTGGCACTACGGTAATTGACATTGGTGGTGGACAAACCACAGCTGCTGTAATGCATGACAAACAATTAAAATTTACTTATGTGAATCAAGAGGGTGGAGAATTTGTAACAAAAGATATCTCTACCGTACTGAATACATCGTTTAATAATGCAGAAGCATTAAAAATTAATTACGGCGATGCCTACCCTGAAAGAACATCTACTAGCGAAGAATTTCCAGTAGATGTCATTGGTCAATCGGATCCGGTAAAAGTTGATGAACGTTATTTATCTGAAATTATCGAAGCACGTATTGAACAAATTTTTATCAAAGCAAAAGAAGCTCTTGATGAGATTGAGGCACTGGAATTACCAGGAGGAATTGTGTTATCTGGTGGGGCTGCGAGCCTTCCAGGAGTGGTCGATCTTGCTCAAGAGATATTTGGTGTTAATGTAAAACTGCATGTGCCAAATCATATGGGACTTAGAAACCCAGTCTTTACAAATGTGATTAGTATTCTGGAATATGCTGCTGACCTTGGTGATGTTTACCAATTAACTAAAAGTGCTGTGACTGGTGAAACAGTGCAAGTTGAGCAAAATTCTCAAGCTTATACAAGAGAACCAGTTTACGAACAACAACTGCCATATGAACCGGAAGAACCAGCTTATCAAGAACCAGATGATTCAGAACCAAAAGAAGGTTTTGGCGATAAAGTCAAAAACTTTTTCTCGAACATTTTTGAATAACAAGCGCGAAAGGGAGATAAAATATGGAATTTTCAATTGATAATAACGTCAACGAGGGAGCAGTAATCAAAGTGATCGGCGTTGGCGGCGGAGGCGGCAATGCGGTAAATCGAATGATTGAAGAAAACGTCAAGGGCGTTGAATTCATTGCTGTCAACACAGATGTACAAGCTTTAAAAAATTCAAAAGCAGAAACGGTCATTCAATTAGGACCAAAATTCACTCAAGGTTTAGGAGCTGGATCACAGCCTGAAGTTGGAGAAAAGTCTGCTGAGGAAAGCGAAGACCAAATTCGCGAAGCATTAGGCGGAGCTGACATGATTTTCATTACTGCTGGCATGGGCGGTGGTACAGGTACCGGTGCTGCTCCTGTTGTAGCAGGTATTGCAAAAGAGCTAGATGCATTGACTGTCGGCGTTGTGACACGTCCATTTACTTTTGAAGGGCCAAAACGCGGACATTTTGCTGCAGAAGGTATTGCAAAACTAAAGGAAAATGTTGATACTTTATTAATTATTTCAAATAATCGCTTATTAGAAGTAGTTGACAAGAAGACGCCAATGCTTGAAGCTTTTCGTGAAGCAGACAATGTTTTACGACAAGGTGTCCAAGGGATTTCTGATTTAATTACTGCACCAGGTTATGTCAATTTAGACTTTGCCGACGTGAAAACAGTAATGAAGAATCAAGGTACAGCATTAATGGGAATTGGTATTGCCAGCGGAGAAGAACGTGTGGTTGAAGCAACAAAGAAAGCTATCTCTTCTCCATTATTAGAAACTTCAATTGATGGTGCTGAACAAGTGCTTCTTAATATCACAGGTGGCTTAGATATGACTTTATTTGAAGCACAAGATGCTTCAGATATTGTTGCGGGTGCTTCGACTGGTGATGTGAATATCATTTTAGGTACTTCTATTAGCGAAGACCTGGAAGATGAAATTCGCGTGACAGTAATTGCAACCGGCATTGACCCTACAAAAAGTGAAAAAAAGCCCGGACGCGCTTCTAGACAAAGTCAAACAAGCGCGAAAAGACCTGTCTTTGACATGGATCAAGCACAACCTTCACAAAAAGAAGAGAACGATTTTTCTGATTGGGACATTCGTAAAGAAGAAAATGTCCGTCCTAAAGTTGATGATACACAATTTGAAGAAATCGAAAAAAAAGACTTTGATACCTTCAAACGAGAAACACCAAAATCAGATGATGACGAGTTAGATACACCACCATTTTTCCGTCGCAAAAGATAAGGGGGAAAGAGCACATGATTTCTGATAACTTGCGGGAGGTTCAGCAAGAGATGCAGGATTCCTGTGCTCTTGTTTCGCGCTCTAGTGAAGAAATTACCTTGATTGGCGTAACAAAGACGGTAGGGATTAATCAAACGATTGAATTAGCTAATCAAGGGGTGAACCACTTAGCAGAAAACCGAGTGGATCAATTTTTATCCAAGAAAGAAAAAATGAGTGATTTTACTGATATTGCGTGGCATTTCATTGGTAATTTGCAACGTAGAAAGGTAAAATCAGTCATAAATGAAATTGATTTTTTTCATGCTTTGGATAGTTTAAAGTTGGGAAATGAAATTCAAAAAAGAGCGGATAAAACCATCCGCTGTTTTGTAGAAGTGAATGTAAGTGGCGAAGATTCCAAACAAGGAATTGCTAGTGAAGAGTTAGAAACATTTATTGAACAATTAGCGCTTTTTGATAAAATAAAAGTCGTAGGTTTGATGACGATGGCTCCACTAGGTTCAACTAAAGAACAGCAACATGAAATTTTTGCCCGGCTTAAACACTTGCAAGAAACGATTCAGGAAAAAAAGTGGGGATTTGCTCCTTGTACTCAGACAAGTATGGGAATGAGTAACGACTTTCCAGTTGCTATACAAGAAGGAGCAACTTTTATAAGAGTGGGTACAGCTTTATTTAAGGAATAGAAGGAGGGCGTGACATGTCATTTATGGAAAAAGTTTCAACCTTTTTTGGTTTAGAAGATGAAGAATACATGGATAACTATCAAGCAGGACAAAACAAAACAGCGGCATCCCAGCAAAATAATACTGCGACGGTTAACAAACAAGTACCTAAACAACAAAACAGATCACAGTCGCAAGCTTCCAATACCAAGTCAGCTGTTCGAAAACCAATTAGAGAAAAAGCACAACCAACAAAACAACCAACACAAAGCTCACGTTCTGCAGAAAAAGCCAGACCGAATGAGCAAAGAGCAAAACAACCAGCACCTAGTCGACCAGAAAATAACGTGGTCGCAATGAAATCAAATCAGCCTAAACAAACACAAAAAAGCCAATCAGGTAAAATTATGATTATTGAGCCTAGGGCTTATTCAGAGGCCATGACAATCGCTAAACATGTTATTGGCGGTGAGTCGGTACTTGTTAATTTTCGCTTAATTGAAGAACATCAAGCACGACGTATTGTTGATTTTCTGACAGGAACAGTGTACGCTGAGGATGGCGATATCAAACGGGTAGCAGATGAGATATTTTTATGCACACCCAAAGAAGTAGAAATTGACGGGACGGCCCAATCATTAGTTGAAAGCAACTTGTTTGATTTATAGCCCGGAGGAGGAAACATCATCTTACTTTATCGATTAATTAGTCTAGTCAATGATATCGTATATTTGTATACAATTTTACTTATAATATATGCACTTTTATCTTGGTTTCCAGGCGGGTATGACTCTGCTATTGGTCGCTTTCTGCGTAAGATATGTGAACCGTATTTAAGTTTATTCGATCATTTAAACTTATCGCTTGGACCAGTGAATTTTAATATAGCTTTTGCTATTATTGTCCTTCAACTTGCTGTACAAGCATTGTCTCGTATCGTAATAGCGATCTTTTAGCGGGAGGTAAAAAGCGATGGATGCCAATATATATCAGCATTTTAGAAGCGATGAACGCCCGTTTATTGATATGGTGCAAGACTGGATTGAGCAGGTAAATATGCAATATGCCCCGGTGTTAACTGAATTCTTAGACCCTAGACAAGCGTTTATTTTAGAAACACTTGTCAGGCAGGAAACGGAATTGAGTTTTCGTTTTTTCGGTGGTTATGAAGCAGCAGAAAGAAGACGCTGCTTAATTTTTCCTGATTATTATGAGCCTACACAAGAGGATTTTGAAATTGAACTATTTAATGTTCATTATCCCAAGAAATTTACTGTTTTGAGCCATGGGAAAATATTAGGAAGTTTGATTGGTACAGGTATCAAACGAGAATTTCTCGGCGATATCATATCGGATGGTGAAAATTGGCAAGTTTTTGTTGCAAAAGAAATTAGCCATTATATTCAATTACAAGTAACAAAGATAGGCAACGTCAAAGTACGGTTGGAAGAACAATCATACGTTGACATTTTGACACCAAAAGATGGGTGGACAGAAGAAAATACGACTGTAAGCTCATTACGTTTAGATAATGTTATCGCATCGATATTCAATATCTCCAGACAACGTGCCAAGCAGTTAATTGAAACAGGAAAAGTGAAAGTAAACTGGACGCCAACGCAAAGACCAGATTTTGTATTGGATTTATTAGATATTGTTTCTATACGAGGTTTTGGTCGTTTGCAGATTCAAGGTTTAGAAGGTACTACTAAAAAAGGAAAAGCCCGATTGAATTTAGGCGTTTTACGTAAATAAAACAAAGAGGTGTATGAGAATGGCAATAACTCCATTAGACATTCAGAACAAAAATTTTCAAACAAAAATGAGAGGCTACGAAAAAGATGAAGTTGACGACTTTTTGGACATTGTTGTAAGAGATTACGAAGAAATTGTGCAAAGAAATCGTGAACTAGAAAAATCGTTAAAACATTCAGAAGAGAAATTAGAATATTTCAATGAATTAAAGGATGCTTTGAATCAATCAATCGTAGTCGCTCAAGATACAGCTGATAAAGTGAAAAATAGTGCGAACAAAGAATCTGAAGTTCTTGTTACGTCAGCTCAAAATAAAGCAGATGAATTGATAGCTAACGCAGAAAAACAAGCCCATCAGTTAACCACTGCTGCGCAAGATCACGCAAAAGAAATTTTGAGTGACGCGACTCAAAAAGCGCGTGAACTGACAACTGAAACCAATGATTTGAAAAAGAAAACAAGAGTATTTCATAATAATTTATCTTTGATGCTTGAAACTCAGTTAGAACAAGTAAAAAGCCCTGAATGGGATGAAATTTTAGCGCCATTTTCAAGTTATGTACAAGATAGTCACGAAGTTTTCCGTGAAATATTGTCAGAAGAGCTTGACAATGAAAATGATTCTGAAGTAAACTCAGAACAAGCAGATGCTCAGCAAATGTCTTCAGATGAACAAGAGGATGATGTATCAGTGGTTGAAGCAAGTCATCGTGTGGTTCCTGTCTCTACAGAAGACCATGAAGATACAGAAGAATATAGTCGATAATGAGTAGAATAGAAAAACAGTTTGTATTTTTTAAAGCGAGTCGGTGCTAGTGAAAGTCCGACAAACCCTGCATTCCGTTAGATCCTCTACTAGTCTTATTCTTGAATTAAGTAAAGAATAACGGTTGATCTCGTTACTGATTCTAGAGGAAAATAGCAATATTTTTAAATCTTGGGTGGTAACACGACACGTTCGTCCCTTATGGGCGGACGTTTTTTTGTTGGAAATTTTTCTTTAATTTGTAGGTTCCAACAAGAATTAAACTTATTAGAGTTCAAAAATATATTTACAAGGAGATTGGTACGATGAAAATGAAAGATACTCTTCACTTAGGTAAAACAAAGTTTCCTATGCGTGGGAACTTACCTAATCGCGAAGGAGATTGGCAAAAAGAATGGGAAGAAAAGGATATTTACGGTAAAAGACAAAAAATAAATGAAGGTAAACCATCCTTTGTTTTGCACGATGGCCCGCCATTTGCTAATGGTAATATTCATATTGGCCATTCATTAAATAAGATCAGTAAAGATATTATTATGCGAGCAAAATCTATGTCGGGCTTTCGAGCGCCTTATGTACCTGGTTGGGATACACATGGGCTACCCATTGAACAGATTTTGACCAATAAAGGAATTAAAAGAAAAGAAATGACAACGGCGGAGTACCGACAAAAGTGTTATGAATATGCGTTAACGCAGGTTGATAAACAAAGAGAAGACTTCAAAAGATTAGGAGTGCAAGGGGATTGGGAAGATCCTTACCTAACTTTAGCTCCTAGTTATGAAGCAGCAGAAATCCGAGTTTTTGGTAAAATGGCTGAAAATGGGTATATTTATAAAGGAATGAAGCCAATTTACTGGTCTCCTTCAAGTGAATCCTCTTTAGCAGAAGCAGAAATTGAATATAAAGACTTAAAATCGCCATCGATTTATGTTACTTTTCAAGTAGTAGACGGTAAAGGTCTTTTAGATGAAGAGACGTCTTTTCTTATTTGGACGACTACTCCATGGACAATCCCGGCGAACTTAGCTATTGCAGTTCATCCTGATTTTGACTATGTTCAAGTACAAGCGGATGGAAATAAATATGTTATCGCTAAAGATCTATTAGAAGAAGTACAAGAAACTTTAGCATGGCAAGATGTAGAAATATTGCAAGAATTTAAAGGTACACAGTTGGAAAATATGACGGCACAGCATCCGTTTTATGATCGTACATCCTTACTGATTCTGGGAGATCATGTAACGTTAGACGCTGGTACAGGACTAGTTCATACAGCTCCTGGCCATGGGGAAGATGACTATTATGTAGCAAAAAATTATGATTTGCCGGTACTTTCACCTATTGATGATCGTGGTGTATTTACCGCAGAAGCGCCTGGTTTTGAAGGTGTTTTCTACGATAAAGCCAATGCTATGATAACGGACTTGCTAAAAGAAAAAGGTGCGTTACTAAAACTTGATTTCTTTGTTCATAGCTATCCTCATGATTGGCGTACTAAAAAACCAGTTATTTTTAGAGCAACTCCACAATGGTTTGCTTCGATTGATCAATTCCGTCAAAACATTTTGGATGAAATTGAAAAAGTGGATTGGATTGTTCCATGGGGCAAGTCGCGTTTATATAATATGATACGTGACCGTGGAGATTGGGTTATTTCAAGACAACGTGCTTGGGGTGTACCTCTGCCAATTTTTTATGCAGAAGATGGACAAGCAATTGTTACCCCAGAAACGATTGAACATGTAGCTCAATTATTTGAAGAATTTGGCTCCAATGTTTGGTTTGAACGAGATGCCAAAGATTTATTACCAGATGGTTTTACGCATCCAGGTTCACCTAATGGGGAATTTAGTAAAGAAACAGATATTATGGATGTCTGGTTTGATTCAGGTTCTTCTCACGAAGCAGTCTTGCGTCAACGTCCGGAATTAACATTTCCAGCTGACATGTACCTAGAAGGCTCTGATCAATACCGTGGTTGGTTTAACTCCAGCATTACTACCAGCGTTGCTATTAATGGGGTTGCTCCTTACAAATCAGTATTATCGCAAGGGTTTACCTTAGATGGTGAAGGGCGTAAGATGAGTAAATCTTTAGGAAACACGATTGTTCCAGATAAAGTCATCAAACAAATGGGAGCAGACATTTTACGCTTGTGGGTTGCTAGTGTGGATTATGAGTCTGATGTTAGAGTTTCAATGGATATCTTAAAACAAGTATCAGAAGTCTATCGAAAAATCAGAAATACGGTACGATTTTTACTAGCTAACACGAGCGATTTTGATCCGGAAACAAACGAGGTCGATTTTGTTGATTTACGTTCGGTAGATAAATATCTATTGATTCGTTTAAATGAAGTAATCAAAGAAGTACGAGACAATGGTTATGATAAGTATGACTTCTTGCATGTTTATCGTACGATTTTGAACTTTATCACGGTTGACTTATCTTCGTTTTATCTAGATTTTGCCAAAGATGTGGTCTATCTTGAAGAAGAAGACAGTTACGAACGTCGCTGCATGCAAACGGTGTTTTACCAAGCGACAGTTGCAATTGCTAAATTGTTAACGCCTATTATTCCACATACTGCTGAAGAAATTTGGTCTTTTGTAAAAGAAGAGGCAGAATATGTACAATTAACTGATTTTCCGGCTTATCAGGTTTATCCTAACCAAGATGAATTATTGGATATTTGGACAGCATTTATGAATTTCCGTGATAATGTATTGAAAGCTCTAGAGGTTGCTAGAAATGAAAAATTGATTGGCAAATCAATGGAAGCTAAAGTAACCATTTATCCAAGCGAACAAGTACAAGCAATGCTAACGGCTGTAGACGCCAATATTGCTCAATTGCTGATTATCTCGCCTGATTTCTTTGAAATCAAAGACTCAAATGAAACAGTTCCAGAAGATGCTATGGCATTTGATGATGTAGCAATCCTGGTTGAAAAAGCTGATGGGGACGTCTGCGAACGTTGCCGTCAAGTAAGGACTACTGTAGGTCAAAACGATCACTTCCCAACCATGTGTGCTCATTGTGCTGCAATTGTGGAAGATGAACACCCAGAAGCAGTACAAGAAGGCTTTGAATAGAAAAGTGTGATGAAATTAAAAAATTTCCGAATGAGTTAGCCATACTAGCTCATTCGGAAATTTTTATTTTGGTTTTATATTTTATTTTAGTAACCCGCGTTGACGATACCATTCGTCGGGTTCCCAAATCCAATGGCGATCCTCTTTTTCGAGTAACTGATAGGCTTCTTTAGGGCCCATAGTACCCGCTGAATAGCCCGGGGGCGTTTTTTGGTCTTTATCCCATGTTTCGCGAATGCGGTCAACAATTCGCCAAGATTGAGCAACTTCATCCCAGTGAGTGAAGTTGGTACCATCGCCATTTAAAACATCAAGCAAAAGTTTTTCATAAGCTTCTGGTGTGTTTTCAATAAGATCTGCGCTGTTACGATGTTCTAATTTAATCGGATCTGTTTGGAATCCTTGACCAATTTCTTTGCCATTTATAGTTAACGAAAAGCCTTCGGTAGGTTGGATATAAATCGTTAAAACATTTGGTTCCAATCTTTTTTGTTCGTAAGGGCCGGTAACAGAATTTTTAAAAACATTGACTGGGACTTGTTTAAAGACGACATTGATTCGTGTTCCTTTTTCTGTTAGATGTTTTCCTGTTCGGATGTAAAAAGGAACTCCTGACCAACGAAAGTTATCAATCAAAAACTTCCCGGCAACAAAAGTTTCAGTTAATGAATTTTCATCGACGTTTTCTTCATCACGATAGCCTTTGAAGCTATGATTGTCAATTTCGCCTTCTACATATTGACCGCGGACAAAATTATTTCGTACTTCTTCTTCACTATACATCCGGATCGATTCCAGTGCTTTAATTTTTTCTGTTCGGATTTCTTTTTCAGAAAAGGCAACAGGCGGTTCCATTGCAAGTAGTGATAACATTTGTAAAATATGGTTTTGGACCATATCCTTTAAGGCACCGCTTTGATCATAATACCCGCCACGTTCTTCAACGCCCACTTCTTCGGCCAGGCTAATTTGGATGTTATCGATATATCGGTTATTCCAAATGGATTCAAAGATCAAGTTGGCAAAACGAATAGCTGAAATATTTTGGATCATTTCTTTGCCTAAATAGTGGTCAATCCGGTAAATTTCTTCTTCAGAAAAGACCTGATTGATTTCATCATTTAATTGAGTAGCAGATTGGTAATCGTTACCGAAGGGTTTTTCAATGATCACACGATGATAGCCCTTAGTATCAAGCATTCCTTGAGATTTTAGGCGAGAAACGATGGTGCCAAAAAAGTTAGGTGACATTGCTAAGTAAAAAATACGGTTTCCTTGGATATCATATTTTTCATCCAAACGGTCACTCAAATTATTTAATACGTCGTAATGGTCTGTGTCTTTGACATTATGCGATTGATAATAAAAGTGTGATGCAAAATCTTGTGCTTCTTTATCAGAAGGTTGAAAGCTGGCAATCGATTCTTTAACGACTTCGTGATAGGTCTCATCGCTCCATGGTCGGCGTGCTGTTCCGATAACAGCAAAATTATCACTTAAGTTTCCCTTTTGATATAGACGGAAAAGAGAAGGGTATAATTTACGTTTTGCTAAGTCACCTGTTCCGCCGAATATAGTAATTAACACATTTTTTGTATCCATTTTTTCACTCCTTTTAAATAAAAGCTAACCAGAATACCATCAAAGTTTATCAACAAATATCGTATTTGCTGCTTTATAACTAACTTGCACTGTTTTATCCTGAGTTTTGATGGTAATGGGACCTTCATAAGCAGCAATGTCTTTAATTATGTATTCTTCATTGATACTTACGTTAATCTCAACTAAGTAATCTAATAGTTCACGTTCGTCAAGTACTCGAGCAATCCGTACCTTTGTTCCTACTGGATAATCACTAAGTTTTTCTCTTTTTTTCTCGTGGATTAACTGGCTTTCTTTAGGAATCATTCCACCATGCGGACAATATTTTGGATGTTCTAAATATTCATCTAAACGATTAGCAAGTGTTTCAGAAGTGACATGTTCTAACACTTCGGCATCGTCATGAACTTCATTCCAAGTATATTTTAAATGCTCAACTAAAAAAACTTCCCAGAGACGGTGTCGTCGCACAAGTGAACTAGCTTTTTCTAGCCCTTTTTTGGTTAGTTGGGCTCCTTGATAAGGTGTATGTTCAACCAAGTTTTCTTTTACCAACTTGGTAATCATCTCACTGACAGAAGCAGCTGATACAACAAGGCCAGAAACGATTTGTTTATTGTTGATTTTTGCTTGATCGCCTCCAAGTTCTAAAATCAATTTGAGGTAATCTTCGCGGTTTGGGGTCATTATTTTTCATCCCTTCTATATGAAATTGATTTTAACAAATATTTGTTCTTTTTACTATGAAAAATACTTGTACTGTTTGAAAAAAGAGAAACTGAGAAAAAAGCTGGGACAAAAGTCTCCAACAATGTTAATTTCACGAACAATTAGCAAACTACTCCTGCGGTTACTCGTCGCAAAAGGCAAGGAACCAAAGCATGGATAAGGTAATTTTTTCGTGAATCATTGCTGGAAAGTAACTTATGTCCCAGACTCAGATACGTATGATTAAGCCCAGTCGCCATTACGGAAAACTGGGACGACTGTGCCATCTTTTTTAATACCATCAATCGACATTTGATCAGAACCTACCATAAAATCAACATGGGTTTGGCTTAAGTTTAGGCCATGGTCTTTAAGTTCTTGATCACTCATTGTGGTACCGTCTTGCAAATTAAAAGCGTACGCTGAACCCAATGCTAAGTGGTTGGAGGCATTCTCATCAAATAAGGTATTGAAAAAAATAATTCCTGATTGAGAAATAGGCGATGGATCAGGTACTAAGGCGACTTCACCTAGGTGTTTTGCTCCTTCATCAGTGGCCAGTAATTCTTCTAAAACGTCTTGACCTTTTTCAGCGGAAAAATCTACAACTTTTCCGTTTTCAAAGGTAAATTTCATACCTGAGATAATAGAACCTGCGTAACTCAGTGGTTTCGTACTCGAAATAAAGCCATCTACTCGACGACTATCAGGCGCAGTGAATACTTCTTCAGTTGGCATATTAGCAATGAATTTTTCACCTCTTGCATTAAAACTACCCGCACCTTCCCATAAATGGTTTTTTGGAAGACCGATAGTTAAGTCCGTGCCGGGAGCTTCATAATGAAGAGCATCAAATTGTTGGTCGTTTAGTTCATCTGCTTTTTCTTCTAAAGCTTCATCGTGTTGCTTCCAAGCAGCGATAGGATCTTTACGATCAACCCGTGCCGTTTTAAATATTTCTTCCCATAGGGCTTTTACTGCTTGTTCTGCTGAAAGTTCAGGAAAGACTTTTTGAGCCCAACTTTCTCCCGCAGCAGCAACTACAGTCCAGCTAACTTGGTTAGATTGAGTGGCTTTACGTAAGTTAATTAATGCTTTGCCCGCAGCTTTCTGATAAGCGGCTACACGTTTACTGTCAACACCAGCTAATGAACCAGGATCAGAAGAGACAACTGAAATACGGCTTGCACCTTTTTTTACCCATTCATTTGCTTGATCGATTTTATACTGGGGAAAATTTTCAATTCGGTCGATTGACGCATGGGTTAAAAATTCTTTTTGGATCGTCTCATCTGACCACTCAACAATTACCTCAGCAGCTTTAAGCTCGTAAGCTTTTTTGGTAATTAGTCGAGCTAAAGGCGCTTGTTCAACACTAATTTGTAAGACGACCGTGTGTGATTGTTGGACATTGATCCCAACTTCTACAATTAATTGTGCATACTTATCTAAATTTTCTTTAAATTTTGCTAAATCCATCTTTCTTTCCTCCTTTACAATACTTTAGTATAATAACATTAAGATGTTATAGAAACAACTTAGCTCCCTTTGTTGACAGGAGTTAAGTAAACGCTTTTTATAAAGCGAGGTAACATGTCATTTTGAATTACTTGAAAAAAATGGTAGAATGGACAAAATGATAAATAACAGTACCTGTCATTTAAGGAGGCAGAAGCGAATGGCAAGAAAGAAAACGATCACTAGAGATCAAATTTTAGAAGCAGCCTATGAAGTTGTTGCAAAAGAAGGTTTCTCCAGATTTACTGCTCGTAACATTGCCGCAAAAATGAAATGCTCCACACAGCCGATTTATTTAGAGTTTAAGAATATGGATGACTTAAAGCAAGCACTGCTTAAAGAAATTTTTGACTATCTTGCTGCTGAAGTCCTTCCAAAAGAACATTCCGGGGATAAGTTAGTCGATTTAGGTTTTAATTATATTGAATTCGCAACCAAAGAAAAGAAGTTGTATAAGGCCTTATATTTAGAAGAAAATTTAGGGGATAAATCCATTCAGAAATTTTCTTTTGATTACTTTGTTAAATTGGTCCAACAAGATCCAGAGTATAAGGACTTACCAGAAGATAAGCTTTCTTCCTTATATACAGGATTTTGGATTATAGTGACAGGCCTTGCAGCCTTAACTTCTGCTAATATCATGAAGCCAACGGATAAAGAGATTAACGTCTTACTAACAGAAACAATCAAAAATTTGACGAACAATGATGACAAGTTAAACCAAACATTTTCTGGTTTTAAATTCCATTAAAAAAAAGCAAGGACATTCGTTTTGATGAGTGCTCTTGCTTTTTTTATTAAGCTGATTGCTGTGCTGCGACTAATTGGGAGGCAAACGATCCTAGCTGTTGGATATCTTCTTTTTCGGCAGCTAGATCAACTTTTATTTTTTCAGCTCCTTTTGTTGCACCAGCAACTAAGAAGGCTTCTTCAAACTTGTCGACCGCAGTGGCGTAGTGTTCATAAAAGGTGTCACCAGAGCCACATACACCAAATACTTTGCCGCTTAAGTCCAATTCTTGTAAATCTTCATAAAGATCAAGCATTTCATCGGGAATCGTTCCTTCATCATAAGTATAAGCTGCTATCACACAAATGTCTGCGTTACTAAATTCGGCGGCATCAACTTGTGTGCATTCATCGATTTCTACTTCAATATTTAAATTTTCTAAAGCTTCACAAATAATATCAGCAATTTCTTCTGTGTTCCCTGTTAAACTACCGTAAATAATCTTTGCTAAAGTCATGAGTTCCTCCTTATTTTGACAATGAAAAAACGATAGGTTTATTTTTCACGTATTTTTATCGTTGATTGTTTTATTATTATAGCAAAATAACTACTTAAGTGAAATATCTCCTAGACTTTTCACCTTTGAAATTTGGAAAAAAAGGGCTTCGTGTGGTAAAATAGACAGGATTTCAATAAAGGAGATAAACAGTATGATTACATTAAAGTCAAAAAGAGAGATCGACAGTATGGACGATTCTGGTGCCTTACTAGCCGATGTACATAAACAACTTCGAACCTTCATTAAACCGGGAGTAACTAGCTGGGATATTGAAGAATTTGCGCGTGATTACATTGAAAGTCATGGAGGAATTGCGGCTCAAATTGGGTTTGAAGGCTATGAATATGCTACCTGTACAAGTATCAATAATGAGATCTGTCACGGATTTCCGCGGAAAAAACCATTAAAAAATGGGGATTTAATCAAAGTGGATATGTGTGTAGATTTAAAAGGAGCTATTTCTGATTCTTGTTGGTCTTATGCAGTTGGACAACCTTCTGCTGAATTACAACGTTTAATGGAAGTAACCAAAAAGTCTTTATATCTGGGTATTGAACAAGCCAAAGTGGGAAATAGGATTGGTGATATTGGCCATGCAATTCAAACCTATGCTGAAGGAGAAGGTTACAGCGTTGTGCGCGATTTTATTGGTCACGGTATTGGACCTACCATTCACGAAGAACCTGCTGTTCCTCATTATGGCATTAAAGGTAAGGGACTTCGCTTGAAAGAAGGAATGGTCATTACCATTGAACCGATGATTAACACAGGAACTTGGAAAATGAAGATGGATCCTAATGGCTGGACCGCCTATACACAAGATGGCGGTTTAAGCTGCCAATATGAACATAGCTTAGCAATTACAAAAGAAGGCCCTCGTATTTTAACTTCGCAAGGCGAAGAAGGGACATACTAATTAAAAGGAGAAGGCGATGAGTAAAAAAGAAGTAGGCAACAACCAGAAAAACTTTAAGAGATTTTTTAATATTTTAAAAGAAAGGGTCAAAATATCAGAGTTTACTACATATTCTATTGTAGTGGCTTATTATTTGTTACTATCCCTTTTCCCATTATTGATTACTGTAGGGAATATTCTGCCTTTCTTAAGTATTGATCCCAATTCAATATTGCCTTACATCCAAGAAATTATGCCTAGTACGATTTATCAATTTTTAGGACCAGCAATTGAAGATTTGCTTACTCAAAGCTCGGGTGGGTTGTTGTCTATTTCAGCAATTACGACCATTTGGTCTGCAAGTAAAAGTATCAACGCTTTACAAAAAGCGATGAATAAAAGCCTAGGTGTCGAACAACGTGCCGGTGTAGTTGCTAGAATTTTATCGGTGCTTGTCTTGATTCTCTTTTTATTTGCAATGGTTGCCCTCTCTCTTATCATTGGTGCAGGACAAGTACTTCTGGATGCTATACAACCGATTTTCCAAATTCCAGAGTCATTTGTGAATATATTCCAAACGGTAAAATGGCCACTTACATTTGTTGCCTTGTTCGTACTAATGGCAATTATTTATTGGATGATACCTAATGCTAAAATGAAGATACGTTCAATTCTTCCAGGCTCCGTTTTTGCAACGGTTGGTTGGTTGTTGCTATCGCAGGTATTTGGCTTATATGCAAGATATTTTGCGACTACGGTAAGTGGTTATCAGATTATTGGAAGCTTTGTTGTTTTGATGTTATGGTTAAACTTTGCTGCAATGATTATCATTTTAGGGAGCGTGTTGAATGCTTCGATGGAAGAGTTTTATAATGGCGAATTAAAAGGGAATAGTTGATAAGTGGGCTTTTGAATTTAAAAAATGATGAATGAAAGCGAGAAAGACAGATGGGATTTACATTTCAATTTATATTAAAATTGATTGCGACAATGTTCTTATCAATTATTTTAACGCCATTAGTTAAGTTATTGTCTTTTAAAATCGGCGCAGTTGATCGCCCCGGGGAACGCCGCATCAATGATAAAACGATGCCTACAGCAGGCGGATTAAGTATTTTTATTTCATTTACAGCGGCTATTTTATGGGAGTTCAATGACATGTTGGGTGCCCAGCGTGTCTGGCCGATGCTGCTTTCTGCTGTAATTATTATTTTAACAGGGCTGGCCGATGATATTTTTGAACTGACTCCAGGGCAAAAAACATTGGGGATTCTTGCTGCTTCGTTAGTTATTTATTTTATCGGTGATATTGCGATCGATACTATTTCAATTCCTTTTATTGGCTCCTTCCAACTTGAGTGGTTAAGCCTTCCAATGACACTTATTTGGATATTAGCAATTACTAATGCGGTGAACTTAATCGATGGATTAGATGGTTTAGCTTGTGGTGTTTCAGTGATTGCTTTGGTAACGATTGGTTTAATTAGTTACTTCTTTTTACCAATCAATGGAGTTCCACTTGCGATTATGATTTTTTCATTAGTGGCCGCAATTGCCGGTTTTTTTCCTTATAATTTTCACCCGGCAACAATTTATTTAGGCGATACGGGGGCGTTATTTCTAGGATTTATGATTTCTGTTTTTTCTTTGCAAGGATTGAAAAATGCGACATTTATTTCGGTTTTAACGCCGATGTTTATCTTAGGCGTACCCATTACCGATACTATTTACGCAATGTTACGTCGTTATTTCAATAAAACACCCATCTCTTCAGCTGATAAAATGCATTTGCATCATCGATTGCTTTCTCTAGGGTTTACTCATCGGGGAGCGGTTCTTACGATTTATGCGTTAGCGATGGTGTTTTCTTTAATTGCTTTATTAATGAACTACGCTAGTACATGGGCGATTACTTTACTTGTTATTAGTACGCTGTTTGGCTTAGAATTGTTTATTGAGTTAATTGGCCTAGTAGGCGAAAATCGCCAACCATTAATGAAAACACTGAAATTTGTAGGAAATCGCAGGCATCGTCAAGAAGTACTAAATAAAACAAAACACAAAAATAAACATGAGAAAAAATAAAAATTGGGAGCTATTTATTGGCTTCCAATTTTTGTGTCAGAAATGGAAATATTTTCTTTGACAAACTTTGACTACAGTTGTAAACTTATTGTGTAAGAGAGGAGTAAACTTATGAACACATTGGTAGAACCGATTAAGATTAGCGATTCCGAATGGGAAGTTATGCGTGTCGTTTGGACCAAAGGAAGAACTGATGCCAAAACTATTAATGATTTGTTAAGCAGTTCTAAAGGATGGAAGTTAGCTACAACAAAAACATTACTTGGTAGACTTGTTAAAAAAAATATTTTACATACTGAACAAAATGGTAAGAAGTTTGTCTACTCAGCAAAAGTGACAGAAGAACAAACGGTTCGTAGTGCAACAGAAAATATTTTTTCACATATATGTGCCAAAAAAGTAGGTAGTACAATTGCTGATCTAGTTGAAGAAGCCGAATTGACACAAGAAGATATCGACAATATTCAAGCAGTTCTATGGGAAAAAGCTCCTGTATCAGAGATAGCTTGTAATTGTATTCCGGGTCAGTGTATTTGTAAAGAACATGGAACGGAGGAATAACTAATGAAACAAAAGTTTTCGATTGAAGGAATGAGCTGTGATCACTGTGTAATGCGCGTGGAAAATGCGATCAATGAATTACCAGGGATACAAAAGGTAAAAATCCATTTAAAAAGAAGTAACGGCGTTGTTAAATTTGATGATACACAAGTCAATAGCAATCAAATTGCTAAAAAAATTAACGACACGGGGTATGAAGCTAAAGTAGTTTAAAATGAAACTAACCATCTAAAAAAGCAGGAAACTATGCCTGCTTTTTTTATTAAGTAAAAAGCTTTCATTACGATTAATTGGATCGTTGATGGATCTCCTATTATTTGCTTAACCCCTTAACTGACATCGTGCTGAATTGAAAGTACTATGACTAGTAGAACGTCTTTTCTCGTTAGCCGTTTGGATATTTAATAACGACCGTCTGTTTTTTAAATGTTTTCTTTTTTTACTGTTTGAAACTGTGAAGCAGTCAAATTCTTATGATATAATGAAAATGATGAGAAAAGGAGGGCAGTGCGATGGAACTAAAAAAGCTTGAGGTTCCGACAACTTCCATTACAGAAGTGAAACGCTCACCGATGGAAGTATTTGAACAGGCAAAACAAGAAGGTACTGCTGTATATGTATTTAATCGGGAAAAAGTAGCAGGTGTAATGTTGACGCAGAACCAGTATGAGACGCTATTAAAAGAGCTAGATGAACTTCGCGAGAAGCCATCTGCTACCGCAAGCGTACAAAAAGTGGAAGAAGAAAGTTTTGTTGACGCTGGTTTGGAAGAATTATATCAAAAACTGCAAAAAAGCTTGATGACAGAATCCAGTATTTCAGCAAAAGTCTTGGATGAAAAAATGGTGTCACACGGCTTTATTACTAGAAAAACTGGTTTTGGTGGTGTAACTGATATGATTGATGAATTAAAGAGGACAGAAAAAATTGGGTACCAATTAAGACAAAAACCAGAAGGCAAAAATGTTATTGCTGAGATTGTGGGCAAGCAGGATAAAACGGAGCACTTATTAGATCATGTAGTGATAGAAAAAATATATTTAAAAGCTGTTTAAAAGTGGGGCAAACAATTTGTTTAGCCTCTTTTCTTTTGAAAAAATAAAGAAAAGATTGAGAAATTTTTTAATTTTTCAGATTTTTTAGCTGAATTGTGATAGGATAACAACAACTAGAATTTCAAGTTTACGTTAAAGGAATGATAAAAATGGCAGATGTCACACAAAGATTTAATCCTCACCTAAATCAAATTGCTGTTTCAATGATTCGTCAGTTTGATGAACGCGTCTCAAGTATCCCTAACATTTTAAAATTAACGTTAGGAGAACCGGATTTTAATACGCCTGAGCATGTTAAACAGGCAGGAGTTACCGCAATTGAACAAGACCATAGTCACTATACAGGAATGACTGGTTTGCCTGAACTTAGAAAAGCAGCTGCTGATTTTGTTCAAAAAAAATATCAACTTTCGTATGATTTTCAATCGGAAATATTAGTTACAGTGGGTGTAACAGAAGGAATTGCAGCAAGTCTATTAAGTGTATTAGAAGCAGGTGATAAAGTGCTTTTACCTTCACCGACTTTTCCTGGATATGAACCGATTATTACACTAGCAGGAGCTCAGCCGATTTATATTGATACTAGTGCAAATGACTTTGTACTTTCTGCAGAAACATTAAGAGAGTCTTTACAAAAACACGGGGATCGAGTGAAAGCAGTTGTTTTAAATTATCCAAGTAATCCAACCGGCGTGACTTATTCAAGAGAAGAAGTTAAAGCAATTGCCGAAGTGTTGAAGGATTATCCGGTATTTGTAATTAGTGACGAAGTATATAGCGAACTGACTTATGAAGAACAACATGTATCTATCGCTGAATATTTACGTGAACAAACGATATTGCTTAATGGTTTATCCAAATCACATGCGATGACGGGCTGGCGTTTAGGGTTGATTTTTGCCCCCCAAGAGTTAACAAAAGAAATCATGAAAACTCATCAATACTTGGTAACTTCTGCAGCGACTTCTGTGCAGATGGCAGCTGTTGAAGCACTAACGAAAGGGATAGATGATTCCCTTGTTATGAAAGAAGAATATCGCAAGCGTCGTGACTTTGTTTATCATGAACTACACAACTTAGGTTATGACGTTGCTAGACCTACGGGTGCTTTTTATATTTTTGCTAAGATTCCGGAAGACTGTATTCAGGATTCAATGGCTTTTTGTGTTGATCTTGCTGAAAAAGAAAGTTTAGCGATCATTCCTGGCGCTGCCTTTGGCCCAGGTGGAGAAGGATATGTTCGCATCAGTTATGCTGCGAGCATGGAAAACTTAGAAGAAGCAATGGAACGTTTGAAACGTTATACGAAAAATAATCGTTCTTAATGGATTAGCTTTGAGAAAAACGAAAGACCGTGAGAATCCTAGTTTAAAAGGAATCTTACGGTCTTTTCATATTTAAATGAAGGAACAGGTTAACGTAAACTTTACATTGATTGATGAAAGCTTTACATAAAATTTATCTATGTTTTACACTCGATTGTTAAACTTAAAGTGTCATAAAGAAAGGCATGACATTCTAATCACAATTGCTTTTATAGATGAAAGGAGCACACAATCAATGAAAAAGTTAACAGCTATGTTTGCATTAACAGGAATTTTATTAGCTGGCTGTGCTGGAGGAAATTCTGGAAATACTGAGGGTTCTAAACAAGCAGGAGGCACTTCTCAAGGTCAAACGGAAATTGTTGCCGTTGGTTCCACGGCCCTACAGCCTTTAGTTGATGCAGCGCAAGAATCATTTGTACAGGAAAATCCTGGATACAATATTTCGGTACAAGGTGGCGGTAGCGGAACGGGGTTGAGTCAAGTAGACAACGGTGCCGTAACCATTGGGAATTCGGATGTATTTGCTGAGGAAGAAGAAGGCGTTGATGCAGAAAAATTAGTTGATCATAAAGTAGCCGTGGTAGGTATGGCACCTGTAGTAAATAAAGATGCAGGGGTTGATGAATTGTCCAAACAAGAATTGATTGATATTTTTACAGGGAAAATAAAAAACTGGAGTGAAGTTGGCGGTAATGATCAAGAAATTTCAGTGGTCAATCGTGCTTCAGGGAGCGGTACCAGAGCTACCTTTGAAAAATGGGCACTGGATGGCGCTGAAACTATTCAATCACAAGAGCAAGATTCTTCGGGAACTGTGAAAAAAATTGTTTCAGAGACGCCAGGTTCAATTAGTTATTTGGCATTGTCTTATCTTGATGATTCCTTACAAGAATTAGCAATAGATGGCGTAGAGCCTTCAGAAGACGCAATTGAAACCAATGATTGGGAAATCTGGTCTTATGAACATATGTATACTCAAGGGGAACCTGAGCAAGAAGTTAAAGAATTCTTAGATTACATGGTTTCAGAGGATGTTCAAAAAGGGCCGGTATCAGAGTTAGGCTATCTGCCAATTACTGATAT
This sequence comes from Tetragenococcus koreensis, assembly GCF_003795145.1. Classification (GTDB taxonomy): domain Bacteria; phylum Bacillota; class Bacilli; order Lactobacillales; family Enterococcaceae; genus Tetragenococcus; species Tetragenococcus koreensis. The sequence goes on from NZ_CP027786.1 coordinate 107,844, forward strand.
GAAAGTAGAAAGAGATGCAAATGGCGAAGTCACAGATGCAGAATAAGTCCTAACTCGGTTTTCGAATTGGAAATATACAGCTAGTAGAAAACATTAAATAAAGACAAGCAGCTGTCTAAGAGCTTCAGCTGCTTGTCTTTATTATTGTTAGGACATTATAAGCTTGGTAGGGTTACGGTAAATGTTGATCCAACACCTGGATAGCTATCGATTTGAACTTTCCCTCCCAGTATTTCACTGTAATCTTTTACAATTGCAAGGCCCAATCCATTTCCCCCTGAATTTCGCGACCGCGCTTTATCTACACGATAAAAGCGTTCGAAGATACGCTCTTGTTCTTGTTGCTTGATTCCGATCCCATCATCTTGTACTGAGAAAATTAAATGATCATTTTCTTGATAAAAAGTAATATCAATTTTACCTTCAGAAGAAGCATAATGTATGGCATTTTCGATCAAGTTTTTACAGATTGGTTTAAATAGCTCAATTTTAGTGTTAAAAACAAGTTCTTCTGGCCCTGTAATGATCACGTTTAAATGCTTTTCTTGGATGACTGCGGCATAGTCATCCACAATTTTATTAGCAAGGTCAGCAACATTTACGGATGTCGTTACATAGTTTACATCGGTATTTTTGGATGTTTGTATAATTTCTTGAACTAAACTTTGTAAACGATAGGCATCTTTTTGCATGATTTTCAGAAAGGATTCAAGCGTCTGAGGATCGTCTTTAGCACCATCAAGTAAGGTCTCAGTGAAACCAATTAAAGAAGTGATCGGTGTTTTAAGCTCGTGGGAGACGTTTCCCACGAAGTCATTTTGCAATTTCTCTAATTGTGCAATACGGGTCATATCATAAGTAACACCAAAAATACGCCCGGAATCTTTAAATGCACGGATGGTTACATCTAATAAACGTTGTGACGTTGTTGTGCGTATCTCTTTACTTACAACATTTGAATCGCGTGTTTGATAGATCATTTGGACCATTTGTGGATCTGTGATAACTGTAGCAAAAGGTTGATTCAGTTCTATCTGTGTTAAGTTGAACTGCTCAATTAGGGTTTTGTTGATGAATACTAGGTTTCCATTTTCATCAACGATAAACACACCCACCATCAATTCATTTAATAAAGTATAAAATTGTTTTTCAGAGGTGCTCAATGCATAGTAGGTGTGACTCATTTGCTCGCTCAAAACATTGATATTTTGATAAAGCTCTTCCCACTCTGAAGAACGTTGCATGATCATTTTTTGTTGTTGCGGATCTTTGATAATTTGTTTGATAACCGGTAAGATCGTTTCAACCGGTCGATTTCGTCTACGCAAAATGCTAAAAATAATCACTGTCAATATAAGCCAAAAGACAAAATTGACGAGCAGTATTGCTTGTTTCATCTGTTTTGCATCAGGCAAAAAGTTTTGAGTAGGTTCTGCCATGCGAATGATCTCTATGATACCCCCATTTTGTTTGATGGGAATAGCGACATACAACAATTCTTGGTCTAAGGTAGGACTCATACGGACCGAAGTTCCAGAAGGATTTCCTTCTAGTACCGCTTTTATTTCTGGACGTTGTGATCGGCTTCCGGAAAGCTCTGCGTCAAAAGTATCAAAAAGAATTTCTCCATGATTCGTTAGTTGGGTAATCCGTTCATCTGAGTCTTCTACATAATCTGTAGCGATTTCAGCAAAATCTTCTTTCTCATCTGTGGTTAGACGTATAAAAGAGTAGGCTTTTTGCTGCAGGAAATCCTCATGTTGTGTTAATACTTGTTGGTCATAAAAGTTACTGATAAATTGCCAACTGGTAAAAAATAAAAGCAGCAAACCAATCAACCAGCCATTATATACACGTTTCTTTTTATCCATTGCTATTACCCCTGAAATTTATAGCCAAAACCCCGCACTGTTTGGATATATTTCGGATGTTTTGGGTCTTCTTCGACTTTTTCTCGTAAGTGGCTAACATGAACGTCGACAATCCGGTTTTGTCCATCAAAATCAAAATGCCAGATACGGTCTAATAACCTATCCCGGCTGATGACGCGTCCTTTTCTTTTCATAAAATATACTAACAATTCAAACTCTTTTGGTGTTAATTCAATCGGTTTGTCATTAACGGTCACTTGATAATCAGATAGATTACAAACGATGTTTCCAGCACGCAAGATTTCTGTTACCTCTTCATCTTCCTCTGGTAGAAGACGAGGTTCCAAGCGACGCGAAATAGCTTTAATCCTGGCGATGACTTCCCTTGGACTAAAGGGCTTGGTTAAGTAATCATCTGCTCCAATTTCTAGCCCTAAAATTCGATCAATGGATTCATCTTTTGCTGTCAGTATCAAGATAGGGGTATCGATTTTTTCTTGGCGCAGCTTTTTTGTGATTTCAATGCCATCGATAAAAGGGAGCATTACATCTAAAATAATAAAATCAAATGATTGTGTGCTTGCTAATTCGTAAGCTGTTTTCCCATCTTCTGCACTGGTTACTTGATAACCTTCTTTTTCCAAATTAAATGTCAATAAGGTCACGATTGAAGGTTCATCATCAACAACTAAAATTTTTTTCACGATAGCCTCCGTTTCTTGGTCATAGTAAATTTTGACTAGATTATGTTAAAACTTATCTTTATTTTAGCATGAATACGGGCAAAGGACTATTGCAAGCGTTCATTAAATGCTATAATAGAAAGCGACTTTAAAGAACCGTGATTGAAGTTCAACTAGTAACAAATAGGCATAGGATATTTGTTCATGGTCGCCTACTTTATCGATTAAACAGTGCGCTCATTCAAGCGGTCAAAAATCTTTGGTATGATATAAGAGAATTGTTAGCAGAAATTTGTCCAATAACAAAGTGATGAATATAGTTATTTTAGCTCATGAAGTGAAAACTATCGAAATAAGTAGCAGTAAAATTTAAGCGGAGATGAACAGTATGGAAATCGAAAAAACCAATCGCATGAATGCACTTTTTGAATTTTATACGACATTGCTAACACAAAAACAAATGAATTATATGGAGCTGTATTATGCGGATGACTTTTCTTTAGGAGAAATTGCTGAGGAATTTAATGTCAGTCGTCAAGCAGTGTATGATAATATAAAACGAACTGAAAAACTTTTGGAAGATTACGAACATAAATTGTCGATGTATTCAGATTATAGGGTGCGAAATGAGTTGTTAGATCAGCTAGTTGATTATGTAAAAAAGACCTATCCGGCTGATGAAACTTTAGCAAACCTTATACAGGATATCCAAGAAATCGATGAATAAAGAAAGGGATAGAATATGGCATTTGAAAATTTAACTGATCGCTTACAGTCAGCGATGAAAAAGCTGCGTAAGAAAGGAAAAATCTCAGAAGCTGACGTAAAAGAAATGATGCGGGAAATTCGCTTAGCTTTACTAGAAGCCGATGTTAACTTACAAGTAGTCAAAGAATTTACTAAAAATGTTCGAGAACGGGCTGTTGGTTCTGAAGTATTAGATAGTTTGTCGCCAGCGCAACAAATCGTTAAAATTGTAAATGAAGAGCTGACGAAAACACTTGGCTCTGAAGCCGTTGGTCTCAATAAGGCACCTAAGATTCCGACAGTTATTATGATGGTCGGCTTGCAAGGGGCCGGGAAGACGACCTTTGCTGGGAAATTAGCGAATCATTTGATCAAAAATGAGGATGCACGTCCGATGATGATTGCAGGAGACGTTTATCGTCCAGCAGCGATCGATCAATTAAAAGTATTAGGGCAACAACTATCGGTGCCAGTATTTGATATGGGCACAGACACAGATCCTGTAGAGATCGTCCGCCAGGGGATGCAACAGGCTCATGAAAAGAAAAATGATTATGTACTAATTGATACCGCTGGGCGTTTACATGTAGATGAAACGTTAATGCAAGAGCTACAAAATATTAAAGATGTCGCACAACCTAACGAAATATTACTAGTAGTTGATGCTATGACTGGGCAAGATGCCGTTAATGTCGCTGAAAGTTTCAATGAACAGTTAGGTATTTCAGGCGTTGTTATCACAAAATTAGATGGGGATACTCGTGGCGGGGCAGCACTATCGATCCGTTCTGTAACCGGTGCTCCTATCAAATTTACTGGGACTGGCGAAAAACTGAGCGATCTGGAAGTATTCCATCCAGACCGGATGTCTAGCCGTATCTTAGGTATGGGCGACATGTTGACATTAATTGAAAAAGCCCAACAAGATTATGACGAGCAAAAAGCCGAAGAGATGGCTGAAAAAATGCGGGAGAATACATTTGATTTTAATGATTTTATTGATCAAATGGATCAGCTGTCTGGTATGGGGTCAATGGAAGATATTATGAAAATGATTCCTGGTATGAATCAAATGCCTGGTATCGAGAATATGCAAATTGATCCTAAAGATATCGAACGCAAAAAAGCCATGGTTTATTCCATGACACCTGCAGAACGTGAAGATCCCGACCTTTTGAATCCAAGCCGCAGACGTCGGATCGCTGCTGGATCAGGGAATAGTACGATCGAAGTAAATCGTATGATCAAACAGTTTAAAGAATCGCGGAAGATGATGCAACAAATGTCTAAGGGGAATATGGACAATATCCCTGGCATGGAACAAATGCTTGGCGGTGGTGTTAAAGGCAAAATTGGTAAAATGGCAATGAATCGCTCGATGAAAAAATCGAAGAAAAAGAAGAAAAAGAAAAAGCGTAAATAATAAAAAGTCATTGGGGTAAATAACTAATAAACTTGCCCCAATGTTTTTTATTTAAAAAATTTTCTACAAAAATGACAAATAATGTTGAGATGCTAGTCGCCTTTAGTATTAAATTTTTGGCAAGGGTCGAATTTACTGGAATTATACCATGGCTTTCATAAACTAGTGGGGCAAATGATGTTTTACCTCACTAGTTTGTCGTTCTTATGCACTTATTTCCTTTTTAGCACATGATTTTGTCATTCCTATGGGATAACTGTTTTTTTATACCATCATTTTTACTTTCTTATGTGCTAAATTTAGCCAAAAGCTCTTTTTTCATCCTGTTTTCTTGAATTAAGAACATTAGTTTGCAAAACTAGTGAGACAACTTGTAAGTTATACTACCAGTTTGTCGTTCTTATGTGGTTATTTTCTTTTTATACCATTGTTTTTTTCAACTAGTAGGATAAATTTTTGCTAGTAAATATTTTTTCTATCTCTTGCTTCTCAGAAAGTGTTCTTGCGATGCGCTTCTCATTTTTTCGAGCATAGAGAGCCCATTAGCGCTTTTCCTTGTATAACAATGTCAACAATAAAAACTGACTACATCATTATACGAGATAGTTATGTTTTGATACATGCGTTGAAATGCTTTTGTTTGTCGTAATTAAAAAACCGTGGTATTATAAAAATACCAAGAGAGGAGACGATGTGATGAGTACAAATAAAGATGATTTAAAAGGTAAATTCACCGAAGCTAAAGGAAAAGTAACAGGTGATAACACGGAAGAATTAAAAGGAAAAGCACAACAAGGTCTTGGCAAGGCAAAAGATAAGGCTGAAGAAGCAAAAGATAAAGCTGCCGAAAAAGTAAACAAGCAAGTTGATGAAAAAAAAGAAGGATCAGACAATAACGATTCTGACAATAATAAATAATAGTAAGAGAAAATAACGAAACTTTCATTGAGAGTTTCGTTATTTTTTATCTTAAAAAAAGCCTAGCACTTGTTTATATGCATTTAATATAAGCGAAAGAATAGGCTATAACCTGAGCAAAAAAAGGCAAAAAAATCCGAACTATCTTGGATGAAATTGTTGTCGTAAATTCACGGAAAAAACTGCTAGATCGCAGAAACAATCTCTCTATAGTTCGGATTTTTTATTATCAAAGAGACTTAGTTACAAGCCCCTTAAATATTTAAAATGTGCTTTGCTTATCCATTGACTCTGTTAGCAATATCTACTACGTGACGCGCTTGTTGTTTAACTGCTTCTTCAACATCTTCTAACATATTACCATTGGCATCAACGGTAACTGAAGTTCCGTAAGGGTTACCACCAGCAGTGTAATATTCTGCTTCAGAGTAGCCTGGTGCTGCAATGATAGCGCCCCAGTGCATCATTTGAATATAAAGGGATAAGAGCGTTGCTTCTTGTCCGCCATGGGCATTTTGAGCAGATGTCATACCTGAAACAACTTTGTTTACTGTTTCTCCGCTTGCCCATATTCCACCTTGTGAGTCGATGAATTGTTTCAATTGAGCAGCCATGACCCCAAAACGAGAAGGAACGCTAAAGATAATGCCGTCTGCCCATGTAATATCTTCTGTAGTTACTTCTGGAACATCTTGAGTTGCATCATAGTGAGCTTTCCAAGCAGGATTTGCTTCAATTGCTACATCTGGAGCTAATTCCGGCGCTTTAACTAGGCGTACTTCTGCACCTGCATTTTCAGCGGCTTCTTTGGCCCATTGAGCTAATTGATAGTTTGTACCTGTCGAACTGTAATAGACGATTGAAATTTTTGTCATAAATAATACTCTCCTTTAATTTTAATAACTAATATTTCTTACAATGAATACTTTAAAGCAGTGGAACAGAAATATCAATTATTTTGCTTACTTTTTGTAAGTTTATTTATATAACGCAAAAAATCATTCAATATAATTTTATTTTGTTCATTTATTGAAGAGACAAAAGTATCATTCAGGCTGCTGGAACTTTGCCCTCTGCTTCTAAATCTTTGTTGTAAAATACCACCACATCACCAATTTCAATAAATTCGGCTTTGGCACTTTTGGGTAATAACTTTACAGATAAAAACCATTACGTATTAGAAACTAAATATATAAAACTGCTATAACAGCATTTTAGCTAAATTTTGAAAGCTTTTTATAGGTTAGAACAAAAATAGTATTCTAAAAATTAGCCTGTAAAGAAAAAACTCTTTACACTGTCGATAAAAACTGTTAAACTTCATTTTGTGATTAAAACTAATGGAGGTGTAAAGATTGGCAGTAAAAATTCGTTTAAAACGCATGGGTGATAAAAAGCGCCCAACTTATCGTCTAGTTGTAGCAGATTCACGTTCTCCACGTGATGGTCGCTTTATCGAAACAGTTGGTACTTATAACCCATTAAGAGAACCAAGCGAAGTGAAAATTGAAGAAGATGCTGTATTGGACTGGTTAGCTAAAGGCGCTCAACCTTCTGACACTGTTCGTAATATTCTTTCTAAAGAAGGAATTATGAAAAAGCATCATGACGCAAAAAACGCAAAGAAATAAGGTGACCAACTATGACAGATTTGACCGATTTGGTCTTAACGATCGTACGTCCCTTAGTTACACAGCCTGAGCAAGTGTCAATCGAAATCGAGGAGACAGATGGTTTTTTCGAATATAATTTATCTGTCGCCCCCGTTGACGTTGGGCGAATCATTGGTAAACAAGGACGTATTGCAAAAGCAATTCGAACGATTGTTTACAGTGTTAAAACCGACGATCGTAAAAAAGCACGATTGAACATTTTAGATGGCAAAGAGTAAGAAAGTAAAAATCATCGCTGGGTGGTTTTTGCTTTCTTTTTTATTTTTTATTTAAATCCGACGAAGGTTGGATGTTTTTTGCTTGAACTTATATCATAATAAGTATAATTAAAGGAGGCAGTCATATGGAAACGTTCATTGCTTTGGCTATTGGTCTTTTACTTTTCATTTGGATTATACGGGCAAGAACTTGTTTATCGCGTTTAATTGCTATTGTGCTTTTTATCTTTTTGCTTTGGCTTTATCGAATTGAAGTTGCGAGTGTAGCAGATCGAATAGGCCAAACTTTTAATGTGGATGATGTTTCTGGCCGCTTCTACTCCCTTTTGACTAACAGCTGGCAAAGATTGACGCAATGGTTTGGACAACTTATCCGTTAAACATGAACACTAATCAGTGCGCATGTTTGACTGAAGGTATTGTTTTTTTATGTATTAAAATTGAAAATAAATATAGAACCGATACCTCAAAACAATTTTGGGATATCGGTTCTATGTTTATTCTGACTAGCAACTAAATAAGTTCCTCTAAAAAACTAAAATAGATGCCTAAGCTTAATAGGTCGGCTGCACCGCCTGGGCTTAGATTTTTTTTGATTAATTCTTGATTAAACATTGTTAGGGCTTGTTTAAAATTAACTTCATTCAGGCAAGCTTGATGGATCGTTGTGCCTTTTTGTTTAACTTGTTGCCAACCATTAATTCCACCACGGTGTAAAAGGTTGCTATCTTCAATTTGACTTACCAGCAAGACTAGCCCTCGTAATAACAACGTTTCTGTATCTTCATATCCTGAATACTGCCGAAAAAAAGGCAGTAGAATGTTTGATAGAGCAGGGTAGCCTTTGACGGCTTCCCCACGAACGCCTAATGAACCCGTTTTTACATATAATTTTTCACCATGAGATAAGTAATCCTTCTGCTCTATCTGGGAAAAATCGTGTTGAATTAAATGCTGGGTCATCTGCGCAGCTAAGTTTAAAATAGCTGCAGTGTCTTGTGACGAAAATGGGAGGGAATGATTTTGCATATAAAAACCAGTTGTGCCAAGCAATACTGCAAAAGAAAAATTGGCACCTTTATGAGTATTCACTTGATTAGTAGCATGTAGCATAGCGCTCTCAGCTTCAACTCCTAATTGACGTAATTTTTCAAAGAGTGCAGTTAAATCAGCAGTATGCTCAAAACCTAACTGGTAATAATCATAAAAATAAGGGGCTAAACTTTCAATACTATCGATGAATGTAAAAAAATCCATATCGCTATGGGCGCCATTATCAAAGCGATCTACCAGTCCGGGTTTAGGAGAAATGGCTACTTCATAGTAAAGTGATTTGACCGCAAAATTTGGGATTTGTTTTAATAAAGAATTATTCAATTTCTCTTCGTTCCATTTCTTTTAAAATAAATTGTAATGAACGATCTAAGTGTTCATGAGTAATTAAAGTAATTTGCTCGACATCATTAGTTTTCATACCGCGAAAAATCAACCAATGTTCTTCCAATGCTAGGCTTCTTCTGGCTGATGCACGAATGGCAATGTCACGGAAGTAAACAAGGTAAGCTTGTAGGTCTGTGACGATGGCTTTTAAACGTAACATTTGGCTTTTTTTATAAATGAATGAATTAAAATCAGAAAAATTTTGTAAAAGTTCATCAACTTGATCGGTTTTATTATAGAGTTCACCTTGTTCTAGCAGTTGTTCTAACTCATCAAAATCATTGTCGTTCATTAATGTCATTGCTTTTGTCGTTGCCAAAGTATCTAAAGCCTTACGGATATCATAAATTTCGTACGCATCTTTCATACTAATCCCTTTAACTATAATCCCAATGCGAGGGACATGTTCTACTAATTGTTCTTTCACTAATTCTTGCAAGGCAAAGCGGATCGGTGTTCGACTGATATTTAGTTCTTCAGACAATTCTTTTTCATTGATTCGTTTTCCTGCTGGAATATCACCTAAAATGATCGTTTTACGTAAAGCCTTATAGACACAAATTTTCAAAGGTTTATTTTGCGATAGATCAAGATTATGTTTTATAGCGACAACGATCGGATCCATTTTTTGCTCCTCCTTATATCAACCAACAGATTATTTACTGTAGCCTATACTTCTTCATTTTACCACAAAAATAAAGGAGACGGGGAATACCTCGCCTCTGGTGAAAACAATGTTACTTATTTGAAAATAAACAGCTATGTAGAAGAATTCATAATAATTAACACGTTCTAATTTCTTATTGATGCCTATTAGCATAGCCAAATTTTAAGAAAAAGTAAAGCTATTGTGAAAAAAAGAACAAAACAATCGTTTTTCGCATTTGTTAATGCTTTTTTTAATCACGGTTTAATAAAATGGTTATTAGCTACAAACCCCTATATATAAATGTTTATAGTGAGTTAAGAATTTATTTTAATAATGGAAACACGAAAAGAACAATTTTCTTGGCTGTTTTTCCTATAAATTTTATAAACTTTTCCTATAATAGGGATGTAGGTACTTTTTTAGAAAGGAGCGCATCCTAAATCTTTTAAAGATGGTTGTTCGGCAAAGAGCAAGAAGCTTTACAATATCGTTTTGTACTGCGATTTAATTTGTATTTTTAAATAATCGTTGTTGCAATTTTGTAAGGGTTTGATTTAAATGATGTAGCATCTATCGGAATTTGTGGTGAACCGTTATTAGAATTTTAGCATAGGGGGAATGAATGGGATTATCAATGAAGTGCGAAGAAACAAAAGTTGCCCTCAGAATATTAAGCTATGATTGGGTAGGAGGCTAAGTTGATGGACAACAAATATACAAGCAAACGTATTTGGCTGGACAAAGATAAAAAGGGCTATGAAGACTGGCGTAATTTAATGGAAAAAGCCCACCTTCAAACGGGAGAATCTCTTGATTATACAGTAGGTATATATGATGGGAAAAGGTTGATTGCTACTGGTTCTTTTGCTGAAAATATTATTAAGTGCGTAGCTGTTTGTAAAGATTATCAAGCAGAAAACTTATTAACAAAGGTTATTACGCAGCTGATAGAAGAAATGAATGAATATGGCTACTTCCATTATTTCTTATATACCAAACCGGAAAGAGAAACCGTATTTCGGTCATTAGGCTTTAAAAAAATTGTTGTTAATGAAGATGTTTTGTTTATGGAACAAGGGCCTGATGATTTTTCTTCCTATCTCCATTTGTTGGAAAAAAATAAGAAACCTGGTAAAGGTGCTGGAATTGTTATGAATGCTAACCCCTTTACTAAGGGCCATCAATATCTAGTGGAAACGGCAGCCAAGAAGAGCGAACAAGTTTATGTATTTGTTTTATCAGAAGATCATTCCGAATTTTCAACAGAAGATCGGGTGGAAATGGTTGAAGCAGGGGTCAGTCATTTATCTAATGTGACAGTCTTTCCTACCAAGAAATATCTTGTTTCACAGGCTACTTTTCCGGCTTATTTTCTAAAAGATAAGGCTGAGTTAACAGTTGCTAAAACACAAGCTGCTCTTGATGCGCAAATTTTCAAAGAAAAAATTGCACCCGTTTTAGACATTCAGGTTCGCTTTGTTGGAGATGAACCTTATTCTAAAGTGACTGAAGTTTATAATCAAGCAATGCAGGAAGTTTTTGGTACAGAGTTGAGTTTAGTTATTTTACCCAGAAAAGCAATCGATGGAAATGTTATTTCTGCCACAAAAGTTCGCCAAGCCATAGCAGAAAAAGATGAAACGTTACTTTCAGAATTTTTACCTGAAACAACATATAATTATTTAAAGAAAAACTTTTAGATGAGGTGAGAAAAAGTGGAAATTTTACAAAATGCTGTCAGCGGAACGATGGAATCTAGTGACATTCAAATTACTATCCAACCCGTGGATACGGCTGAAATCCAAATCGATTTGGACAGTAGTGTGGAAAAGCAATTTGGTCGTAAAATTCGTCAAGTGATTACAGATACTTTAGAACGTTTAGACATCCAAGGAGTCAAAATCACAGCAGTAGATAAGGGTGCACTGGATTGTACGATTCAAGCACGCACAATTACGGCTGTTCATCGCGCAGCCAAACAAGAACATTATGATTGGAAGGAGATTGACTCATGGAACGCTTAAGAAGAACAATGATGTTTGTCCCTGGCCAAAACGCTGCTATGTTAAGAGATGCACCATTGTATGGGGCAGATTCAATTATGTTTGATTTAGAAGACGCCGTTTCATTACCGGAAAAAGATTCTGCCAGAACACTGGTTCACAATGCTTTGCGTACCTTTGATTATAGTACAGTGGAAACTGTGGTACGGATCAATGCTTTAGATGGCGGTGGCCAGTTAGATGTTGAAGCAATGGTATTAGCCGGTGTGAATGTTATCCGTCTACCTAAAACAGAAACAGCTCAAGATATTATTGATGTTGAAAAAGTCATCACTGAAGTAGAAGAACAAAATGGCATTGAAGTTGGAACAACTAGAATGATGGCAGCTATTGAATCGGCTGAAGGTGTTTTAAATGCGCGTGATATTGCCAAAAGTTCGGATCGTTTAATCGGTATTGCATTAGGAGCCGAAGACTATGTGACGAACCTAAAAACTGAACGATATCCAGACGGCAAAGAGCTATTTTTTGCACGTAGTATGATTTTACATGCTGCTAGAGCTGCAGGAATTGCTGCTATTGATACAGTTTACTCAAATGTGGAAAATCCTGAAGGCTTTGAAAATGAAGTTCGTCAAATTAAACAACTTGGTTTTGATGGAAAATCAGTGATTAATCCGCGACAAATTCCGATAGTAAACAAAATTTATGCACCGACTGAAGATGAAGTTCAAGATGCTAAAGAAATTATCTGGGGCATTCGAGAAGCAAAAGAAAAAGGATCTGGTGTTATCTCAGTCAATGGGAAAATGGTGGATAAACCTGTCGTTGAACGAGCAGAACGTGTGATTGCCTTAGCTCTTGCAGCCAATATGATCAAAGAGGAGGATATTTAGTTATGGTATTAAATAAAGTTGGCAAAGATATTCCTCAAGAATATGCGGATAAATTTGGTGTTTATGAAGGCGAACTTGCTCATATTAATGAATACCAAGAAGCAAGTCGACAAATTAAACCTACAAAACCGCAAGATAAAAAGTTATTAGAAAGTATCCGTGAAGCTATTAAAAAAACAGGCTTAAAGAGCGGCATGACCATTTCTTTCCATCATCATTTCCGCGAAGGTGATTATGTGATGAACATGGTTTTAGATGAAATTGCTAAAATGGGAATTAAAGATATTTCTATTGCACCTAGTTCAATTGCTAATGTCCATGAACCATTGATTGATCATATTAAAAATGGTGTGGTTACTAATGTTACTTCTTCTGGTTTGCGTGATAAAGTAGGCGCAGCTATTTCTGAGGGGATTATGGAAAACCCAGTAGTTATTCGTTCCCACGGGGGTAGAGCGCGAGCTATTGCTGCCGGAGACGTGCATATTGATGTAGCTTTTTTAGGCGTACCAAGTTCAGATGAATATGGTAATTCTAATGGAACAAAAGGAAAGGCTACGTGTGGTTCATTGGGTTATGCGATGATTGACGCGAAATATGCCGACCAAGTCGTGGTTATTACTGATACCTTAGCTGATTATCCAAATACGCCTATTAGTATTCCGCAAACTGACGTCGATTATGTAGTGGAAGTGGATAAAATTGGGGATCCAGAAGGGATTGCTAAAGGAGCTACGCGGTTTACCAAAAATCCGAAAGAATTAATGATTGCCGAATATGCAGCCAAAGTGATTACTAGCTCGCCTTACTTTAAACAAGGCTTTTCTTTCCAAACAGGTACCGGTGGTTCTGCGTTAGCTGTGTCCCGTTATATCCGTGAAAAAATGATTGAAGATGGCATTACAGCAAGTTTTGCATTGGGCGGTATCACAAACGCTATGGTGGAATTATTACAAGAAGGATTAGTAGAAAAAATCATTGACGTACAAGACTTTGACCATCCTTCTGCGATTTCTCTTGACGAAAATGATAATCACTATGAAATTGATGCAAATATGTACGCTTCACCATTAAGTAAGGGCGCGGTGATTAATAAATTAGATACAGCTGTTTTATCTGCTTTAGAAGTGGACACTGATTTCAACGTTAATGTCATTACTGGTTCAGATGGGGTACTTCGTGGTGCTTCCGGTGGCCACTCAGATACAAGTATGGCTTGCAATATGAGTTTAGTAATTTCGCCTTTAGTTAGGGGCAGAATTCCAACGTTTGTTGATAAAGTAAATACAGTTGTTACTCCAGGCGATAGTGTTGATGTGATTGTAACTGAAGTGGGAATTGCTATAAATCCTAATCGTCAAGACTTAATTGAGCACTTTAAGGACCTAGACGTACCCCAATTTACTATTGAAGAACTTAAAGAGCAAGCTTATAGTATTGTTGGAGACCCAGATCCTATTGAATATGGGGATAAAGTGGTTGCCTTAATTGAGTACCGCGATGGTTCTTTGATCGATGTGGTAAAAAATGTCTGAAGGAATATTTTCAGGAAGTGAAGTATCATTAATTGAAATGCTAGATGCTCGCGAATCACGAGCGCAGCGCCAAGAAAGACTATTAAATGAGTATCCTGATGCTGCGTTGTTGTTAGCTACTATGAATATTCCAGGTCCGGTGAAAAACTCGACTACATTAAGTCGAGTTTTTTCACAGCTGGTTGAACAGATAAAAAAAGAACTGACAGCTTATCAAGTTTTTACAACCCGTGAAGATAATTTGAAAACGGGTCCGGAATTCTACGCAGTAGTGAAAGTTTCACCGTTAACTTTGAAAGAAAAGATGATTGACATAGAAGAAAATCATCCCTATGGTCGGTTGCTGGATTTAGATATTCATTATATATCAGGTGGCTTGCAAAGTGTAAGCCGTCAAGATATTGAACTTCCGCCAAGAAAATGTTTGATTTGCCAAAAAAACGCGAAAGAATGCGGGCGAGAGCGTCGTCATTCAATTGCAGAAATGCAAACAAAAATCATAGAAATTATAGAAGACGAACAAGTATAAAAAGAACCAAGCGATGAAATAGTCAATCGCTCGGTTCTTTTATTCAACTGTAGAATTCTTCTCGTAACAGTCCATAAATCAATGTGTTTGTCCACATACCTTTATTCCAAAAATCTTTTTTAAAATCGCCTTCTTTTCGCATTCCAATACGTTGACAAAGTTTTTCTGAGGCTACGTTACGTTTATCGAGAACAGCTTGTATTCGATGTATCTTTTGGGTTTCAAACAAATAATTGATGACTGCTTGAAGTGTTTCAAGAGCAAAACCCTGTCCAGCATAAGCTGGATGAAAAACATAACCAATCTCCACACTAGCAGGCATATCGGTAGGAAAAATAGAAATATCTCCGATCACTTGCTGCTCAAATTCAACAGCTAACTGCAGTGCATTGTTGGTTGAAAAATTATTTTTTTGCACCTTTTCTTCAAACATTTGCATTGCATTTTCATCTGTCCAAGGTCCGTGTAAAAGAAACTGGCATACATCTTCACGCTGATAGAACGCAAAAGTATCAGAAAAATCACTTGGCTGAAAAGGTCGCAGGAGTGTACGGTTAGTACTTAATTTCAAAAAATCCCTTCTTTCAAACTATAAATGAGATGATGAGTGTTAACAACGACAAATAAACGATATTAATCAGAGAAAAATTACGAATAAAAAGCTTACGATCGTTAGGAAGCTGGATTCGAACAATTTTATAGCCAATCAAGTTTGCCAATGAAGCAATTAGTGTGCCTAATCCACCAATATTGACTCCTAAAAGTACGGATTGATGATACTTAGTAAATGGCGCTAATAAAATAGCGGCAGGTACATTAGAAATGGCTTGCGAAGTAATGATGCTACCTAATAATGTGTTTATAGGATTAGTAAACATTTTTTGCAGCCAAGCAATCAAACTCACAGATTGGCTGAGGTTACCGACGATAATAAAAAAGAAAGCAAAGGTACACAGCAAACGATAATCAACGCTTTTGAAAAGCTGAGGTTGCCAAAATAAAACAACGATAGCAACAATCATAAGCGCGACAAAGTAATCAATAATACTGAAAACGCCAGCGATCATTACAATCATCAAGAGTCCGTGGACAGTCGCTTTCTTATGGTCAAATTGTCGGTGTGTTGTCACCAAGCTGAGAGGTTCTTTAGGTATAAGTTGAATGGATATCATTAACATAGCCAAGGAGATGATAACTAGTAAACTGGTCGAATAAAAAAATTCCAGCAATGGGATATGGTAATAAGAATACAAAAATAAATTTTGCGGGTTACCAAATGGAAAAAAACTGCTCCCGAGGTTTGCTGCCGCAATGATATAAACGCTTCCCAACAAAACAGCTTGACGATTAGCAATAACTTTTGTGATGCGCAAATAAATAGGTAACAGAGTCAAGATAGCGACATCATTTGTCAAAAACATTGAACTAAAAAAACTAAGGAGCACGATATAACGAATTAACTGTCTGAAAGACAGACTTTTTTTGACTAAAATTTGGCCAAAATAGCTTAAAATTCCTGACGAATCTAAGCCGTTAACAGCAAGCATAAGACCGCCAAGAGTTACGATTACCTTAAAGTTAATATCTTGCAATGAAAAGCGTCCAAAAATAACGCAAATCAGTGCGATAACAAGTGAAAAGCTAAAAAGCAAATCACTGCGGAAAAAATCAAACAAACGTTTCATTCATAAGCTCCTTGTAAATTTCCTAGTAAAACTATTCTAGCACTCTTTTCTTTAAGGTAAAGGAAAAGAAACAGATTTGTTTACTTACTAAAAGTAAGGCGTTAGAATAAAGTTAATATGATGAATAAGAGGAGAAAAATAAATGGTAAATTTTATGAATTTTATCCAAAAAAAGAAACTGGGCAAAAATGTGATTTTTCCGGACTTCCAGTTGTCTGAGAAAACACGGCCTGGAAAAGTTGTTTTAAAAGTGGTCGATATGAAAGAAATGGTTCAGTTTTATCGAGATATAATTGGTTTAAAGTTATTTGAAAACAATGAAGAACGAAGTATTCTAGGAGCCGGCCAAACGCCATTATTACAGCTACAAAAAATAAATAACCCACTGCCTTTGACTCAAAAAACAGGCTTGTATCATGTAGCTTTCTTGTTGCCTACAAGAAAAGACTTGGGAAATGCTCTGTATCATTATGTGGTTAATCAGGCACCGGTTATTGGTGGAAGTGATCATGGGTATAGTGAATCAATCTATTTGACTGATCCAGAAGGCAATGGGATTGAAGTATACCGTGACAAACCAGTAGATCAATGGGACATTAGAGATGATGGTGAAATTGTTGGCATTACAAAAGAGATGGACGCTCAAGGAGTAATTGATGGGGCAGATAGGGATTGGTATGGCTTTCCTGCTGAAACAAAAGTAGGACATGTTCATCTAAAAGTGGCAAAATTACAACCCACAGAAACTTTTTATACAGATAGTCTAGGATTGTCATTAAAAAATAATTTTGGCAGCGAAGCGAAATTTTTTGCTACAGGTAACTATCATCACCATATTGGCTCGAATATTTGGATGTCAAAAGATACTCCAGCGATGGAGGAAAACGATCTTGGTTTGGCTTATTTTAGTTTTTATGTGGAAAATCACCAAGAACTAGATCGTCTTGAAAGCCATTGGCAAGAAAAAAAGTTGTCTTATCAGAAGGATAAAAAGGGAAACTTATGGATTACTGACCCAAATGGCATTGAAATAAAGTTTGAGATCACGCCAGTTATTCATGAATGATTTTCCACTTTGGGGGGGATTATGGATAAAAAATACAGGTCAAGGTAACAATTGTCCGACCCAAAGGATATAAAGATAGCCACGAGAATATTTATCCGCTTAACTACGGTTATATCCTAGCCATTATTCACGTGAAGTCGATGTGGAAGATAAATGGGTAGCCATCAAAGCAAGTGAAGAATTTTCAATTATAGAAGTAAAAAATTCTACACATTTTTTAGAACAATATTTTCAGTCAACGATCGAATTGCTACAAAAAGAAACTAACTAATTGATAGAGTAGGGGCATAATACCTACTGCATGAATCAAACGAGCAATTTGAATCATAGCTACACTATTCATATTGACGCCATAGTCGGCGGAAAGTAATGCGATATCAGTAGCACCCGCCGGACAGGAAGCAAACAACGCAGAGGTAAAATCTAGCCAACCTTTGCGTTTATTTATTTGGGCATAAAGATAACTTATTAATAAATAGACAGCAATTAAAAGCAGTGCTGGGAGAAAAAATGTTTTCAAAGAAGCCGCAACGCCACGGGTAAAACTAGAGCCAACCATTGAACCAGCTAAAATTTGCGCAAATTGCCGAATTTGAATAGGAAAGGCGCTGATATTCGTTCGTAGCTTAAACAAGGCAGAAAACAATAAGGATAAGCTGAGTGTTCCTGCTGGAAAACCTAAAAAATAACCGAGTAATCCGCCCGAGATTCCAACTAGCATGACGATTAAGAAGTGTTTTTTATTTAATGGTTGTTTTTTACTAGCGGATTCAATATTTTCTGTTACTGATTCTTGTGCTTCTTCAGCCGAAAAAAGTTTAATCCAAGTAGGGAAGAGAAGCAGCACGCCAACACTGCGTACTAATTGCATAATAGCGACAATATGGATTTCCGAGTCAAAATCAGCTGCGATTAGCGTCGTATCCATTAAGCCACCCGGCGTAGTTGCTAAAAGCCCAGTTAGTACGTTCCAATGAAAAAAGTATGAAAAAGCAAAGCCAAGAATAAAGGTATTCATCGTCAAGATAACTAAAAGTAAAAGGGTAGGTTTTACTACATACTTTAAATTAATCACATCCGAGCGAGTGAGCTTTTGTCCAATAAAAATGCCGGCTGCGATCTGTGCAATGACTTTAGCTTCTTGGGGAAAATAAGCAGTATCAGTGAGCACAGAAAAAAACATGACCGCAAGCATGCTGCCAATCATAAAGGAGGCTGGAAAATGTAGTTTCTGCCCAACTTTTGCTCCTACAAAAGCAATAATAAAAGTAAAAAGCATGGAAAGGCCAGTCGACAAAACAATAACCTCCTAAGTAATGGATTTATTCCAGTTCAATATTACAGATCTTCTCGTGAGCCATTTTAGTAGTTAAAAAGCAACTACTCTTGCTTAATTTCCTCAAGTAATTCTTCCATTTCAGCAGTTAATTCCATTTTTTCTAACATATCTGGTCGACGTTGCCAAGTGCGCCGTAAAGCTTCTTTTAACTGCCAAGTTTCAATCAGTTTGTGGTTTCCATTTTTCAAAACTTCAGGAACTTCCATATCGTTGAACACAGCAGGACGAGTGTATTGCGGGTGTTCTAATAACCCTGTCGAGTGCGAATCAGTTTTAGCTGATAATTCGTTACCAAGTACTTCAGGCAATAAGCGCACCGTTGCATCAATCATGACCATCGCACCTAATTCACCGCCAGTCAAAACATAATCTCCGATGGAAACTTCATCTGTCACTAAAGAACGAATGCGTTCGTCGTATCCTTCATAATGCCCACAAATAAAAACCAGATGCTCTTCTTGGGAGAAGTCTTCTGCCATTTTTTGATTAAAAGGAGCACCAGCTGGATCTAACAATACGATGCGCTTTTTGGTATCAGGAGATGCTTTTTTAATAGCTTCTAAGTTGTCATAAATAGGTTGTACTTTTAAAAGCATACCTGCGCCACCACCATAAGGGTAGTCATCTACGGTGTGGTGTTTGTTTGCTGAATAATCGCGAAAATTTGAGAGCTTGATTTCCAGCTGTCCTTTTTCTTGGGCCTTACCTAAAATCGATTCACCCATAGGGCCTTCAAACATTTTAGGAAATAGTGTTAATACATCAATCCTCATCGTCTAACAACCCTTCTGGAATCTCTACATAAACTTTTTGTTCAGTAAGATCGATTTTTTTCACAACAGAAGAAATAAACGGGATCAAAGCATCCGGTTTATTCTTTCGTTGGACCACCCAAACATCATTGGCTCCAGGTGAAAGAATTTCTTTTACCTGACCTAATTTCTCCCCATTTTCTTCATAAACTTCTAAACCAATAATTTCATAATAATAATATTCGTGTTCATTTAAATCAGATAGGTCGTTTTTTTGGACCATTAACATACTATCACGTAAAATTTCGACATCATTAATTGAAGGATAGCCTTCAAAAGTTAATAAATCAAAGCTTTTATGCTTTCGATGACTAGCGACTGTTAATTCGATGGGTTCTTTGCCTTTTACAAAAGCAGACAGTTTTGCACCTTTTTTATAGCGTTCTTCTGGAAAATCAGTCTGTGAAATTACACGGACTTCTCCTTTAATTCCTTGTGTGTTTACAATTTTTCCTACCTCTAGATATTCAACCAATATATTCCCTCGTTTCTTATGTAGTCCTATTTATTTTAGCATGCTTAGTTAGTGAAAGCTAGATTCACTGATTTGTGTAGTGAAATAAAATACTATAGATTTTTTTTCAACAATGATATAATAAAAGAAAAAGGGAGGCGCTTACAATGGCAGAAGCGTATAAAAATATTTTAGTGGCTATCGACGGGTCGGATAAATCAGAAAAAGCTTTTAAAGAAGCAATCGAAATCGCCAAGCGAAATGATGCTACTGTTTTTTTAACTTGGATTATCAATGACGTTGAATTGACCACCAGTGCTTATGCTTTCTCTCGTCTTTTAAAAGATGAGCAGCAAAATATTGAAGAAGATATGGATGATAAAGTAAAAGCTGCTGAACAAGAAGGCATTAAAAAAATCGAACGAATCGTTGAAATTGGTTCACCTAAAGAAATGTTAGGAATGGATATTCCTAAAGAACATGGGATCGATTTGATCGTTATGGGTTCCACAGGAAAAGGGGCGATTGCGCAGGCTTTAGTGGGTTCTACGACTTCTTTTGTAGTAAATCACGCGCCTTGCAATGTGATGGTTGTTAAGTAATGTAAATAGTTGAAATAGCGATTGAGACATAAGTTTTTGCTAACTTGTGTTTCAATCGCTTTTTTTTAGGATCTTCAAATATGACAAAAACAAGTATTAAAAAGAATTTTTTCTTATGGTAAAATGCATCTTAGGAAAATTCAGGTATGCTATAATGAAAAGAAATTTAAAGGAGGAACGAAAATGCGGGCAGTTTTGACAGTAATTGGTAAAGATAAAGTGGGAATTGTTGCAGGTGTAAGCCAAAGCTTAGCAGTATTGAATATAAATATTGTTGATATTACTCAAACCATCATGCAAGATTATTTTACTATGATGATGATTTTGGAAATGAATGGACAATCAAACTTTGATTATATACGGCAAGAATTAGACAAGACCGGCCAACAGTTAGGAATCAAAATTAGTATTCAAAACGAAGAAATTTTTAACGCTATGCACAAGTTAGGATAGGAGCTATGATATGGAAACCAACCAAATATTTGAAACCATCCGCATGATAGAAGAAGACAACTTAGATATCCGTACGATTACAATGGGGATTTCCTTACTAGATTGTATTGATGCTGATGTCGATAAAGCCTGTGAAAAGATTTATCAAAAAATTACCCGCTGTGCTAAAGACTTAGTCAGCGTTGGTGACCAAATTGCAACTGAATATGGAATTCCGATTATTAATAAACGTATTTCAGTGACACCGATTGCGGCTGTGGCTTCTGCTGCAAAAGCTACAAGTGAGGAATGTATTAAATACGCACAAGTGTTAGATCAAGCTGCCAAAACGGTGGGTGTGAACTTTATTGGTGGATACAGTGCATTAGTGGAAAAGGGATTTCAAGGTTCAGACCTAGCGTTAATTGAATCCATTCCAGAAGCATTAGCTACAACAGACTTTGTTTGTTCTTCTGTCAATATTGGATCAACCAAAGCTGGGATCAATATGGATGCAGTGAAAAACATGGGCACTGTAATTAAAGAGACAGCTGAAAAATCAGATTTAGGCTGTGCCAAACTTGTGGTGTTTGCGAATGCCGTAGAAGATAATCCGTTTATGGCAGGAGCATTTCATGGTTTTGGAGAAGCAGATACTATTATTAATGTGGGAATTAGCGGACCCGGAGTTATGAAACGGGCACTGGAAAAGGTTAAAGGAGAAACCTTTGATGTGGTAGCTGAAACCGTGAAAAAAACGGCTTTTAAAATTACTCGTATGGGACAATTAGTAGGACAAGAAGCTTCCAAACGGTTGGACATACCTTTTGGCATCGTCGACCTTTCTTTAGCTCCCACGCCGGCAGTCGGTGATAGCGTAGCTCAGATTTTAGAAGAAATGGGATTAGGTTCTGTCGGTACACATGGCACTATAGCTGCGTTGGCTTTATTAAACGATGCAGTTAAAAAAGGCGGAGTTATGGCATGTAATCATGTGGGTGGATTATCAGGCGCATTTATTCCTGTGTCAGAAGACGCGGGTATGATTGAAGCGGTCGAAAATGGTTTCTTGAATTTAGAAAAACTTGAAGCGATGACGGCTATTTGTTCAGTAGGTTTAGATATGATTGCCATTGCTGGTGATACTCCAGCCGAGTCGATCAGTGCGATGATTGCAGACGAAGCAGCCATTGGAGTCGTCAACCATAAAACAACAGCTGTGCGCATTATTCCGGCTAAAAATAAAAAGGTAGGCGATCACGTTGAATTTGGCGGTTTGTTGGGTTCAGCTCCAGTGATGGAAACAAATGAGGCGAGTTCTGCTGATTTTATTCAGCGAGGCGGCAGGATACCAGCTCCGTTGCATTCATTTAAAAACTGAAAAAAGGAGTGATGTTCGTTTATGTGGAATAAAGAAGAAAAAGAAAAAGCGTATGAATTGTTGCTATTGCAGCAAGATGAGTTAATTAAAGATGAAAAAAATTGGCTGGCGACGTTAGCTAACGCTTCAGCCTTACTAAATATGACACTGCCAGATACAGTGTTTGCTGGTTTTTATTTATTTGATGGAAATGAACTAATATTGGGGCCTTTTCAAGGAAATGTCTCCTGCACGCGTATCCAATTGGGAAAAGGCGTTTGCGGTGAATCGGCTGATAAAAACCAAACAATGATTGTGGGAAATGTTAAAGAACATAAGAATTATATTTCTTGTGACTCAGCAGCGCTATCAGAAATTGTTGTGCCCATGGTTAAAGAGGGACATTTGGTTGGCGTGCTGGATATCGATAGTAAAGAAGTAAATAGTTATGATCAAACGGATCAGAAATACCTAGAAGACTATTGCAGACAATTACTAAGTGTATTTAGCAATTAAAAAGACCTGACACTGATTTGTCAAGTCTTTTCAAGTACTATTTCGAGCGGCTATTCAATAACTGCTACCAGAGATTTGACGATATAGCCAATCGAATGGCGCAAAGAAAACGTCTTCCATATACTCGTCCTCCTCTATTTGTATAGAATAACATAGGTATCGATTACAAAATCATTAGTTTTTATTACAAATTAAATAAGTTATATGACACACATGATACATTTCAATGATTAAATGTAAAGCTTATCGAGGTTTCTGTATAGTGAACAAGTAAGAAGGAAACGCTATTTTGTAATTAACCTGTGACAGAGACTGTTCATAAAGATAGTTTATTACAATAGAGTTAATGAAATACTGGCTATCTCTGACTTAACAGGGATTGAATTGAGAATCGTCTACCTACCTTTTCAATCATAGGGAGACAATTAGCATTTTACACCCTGACTTTGTTTGATAAACTTGACCTGTCTGACACATACTCTCAATGATTATCACAATACATTTATGAACGAATGTGCTATACTTAAAAAACGCGAAAAATATTTTTATGCAACATTTTAATTTATTTTCATGAAGTTTAATCACACTGGCGTAACTTAAGCGTTACAAGGATACATTAGTAGGTTAGGGAATGTATCGTTTAAATGAGAAATAGTTAATTTTTAGTAATAGTATACAAGAACTTTAAAATAATAATATTGATTAGTTAGATAGCCTTCTCTTTACTGAGAGGGCTATCGTTCATTTTCATTATTTTGTACTGAATTTATTCATGGATAAAAAATAAAAAGCACTTATAAAAGCAGCTTTTATACTAGCTTTCATAAATGCTTTTTTATCTCCATATGGAGACGGCGGGAGTTGAACCCGCGTCCAGACATATCGCCTCTTGAATATCTACGCTCATAGTCGCCTCTATTTAAAGGTTCGCTTTATAAACCGCTGAGCGACGAGCTGTTTATATCGCTAGCCTGATCGTCTCTTCATTGACTTACAGACGGAAAGTCAATGCGTATCCCACTAAATTTGAGACCCTTACTCGAGCACATGGGCGATGCCGAGAGGATCTACGTTAGCTGTTTTTACGCAGCTAAAGCGTAAGAATTGTTATTGTTTTTAGCAGTTATATTTTAACTGAGCGTTTTTACGTAGACGCAACCTACGGAGCGCAATCCAAGCTCGAACTATGCCTGTCGAATCCGTAACGTCCCCTTAATAAAGGGGGTATTTCTACCAGATTTTATTATAGCATAAATTGTACTTTTTTCAATCAATTCGCTTGTTAAAAGGGCGATTTATTATTTACTTTGATAGATATGCACCTATTATAATTCTTAAGACAATTTCGATCGCCTTTTTTGTGCCTTTACAATAAATAGACTGGATTTAATAAAAATTTATCAGTATATGATTTTAAATGAGAACCAAAATAATTATTAAAATGAATCCATTCAGCTTTGACAAGTGGGATGGTTTTTCATATGGTTTTAAAAAGGGAACTGCTGAGTAAATGTTATTAATAGTTGCAAAGATAAAACAATATAGAAAATACAAAGGTTTCTCAAAGAAAACAAGAATTAGTTGGTCCTTAATTTAATTTGGAGTATACTATTAAAAGAATAAGAAGAGAGGAAGTTACCATGATTTTTCTCGTTTTAGGTATTATTATTTTTGTGGTTGGGTTGATATTTTTTATTTTTCCCGCTAAAAAACAACACCTATTCTATGGATATCGTTCCTATTTAGCTACTAAAAATCTAACAAATTGGTGTTATGCACAAAAAATTAGTAGTCGATTTTTTCTATTAATCGGCGGAATCATGCTCTTAATTGGTACAGCCTTGAAATTAACAGGGAATACAAACTTTTTCTTAATTGAAATGCTTATTATTCCGTGGTTTGTCGTTCCATTATTTGGACTGATCGAAACCAAATTACAAAAATTTGATCAAAAAACAAGAGGTGAACAACATGAACATATTAATGATTGAAGATAATGAATCGGTTTGTGAAATGATGCAAATGTTTTTTCTAAATGAAGGTTGGGAAGTTGATTTTAAATATGATGGACAAGCAGGCATCGACGGCTTTTTAGAAGATCCGCAAAAGTGGGATATGATCATATTGGATCTAAACTTGCCTGAAGTGGATGGAATGGTGGTAGCTCGTAAGATTCGTGAAGTTTCTAGTACGGTGCCGTTAATTATGCTGACAGCTAGAGATTCTGAAAGTGATCAGGTAATCGGCTTAGAAATTGGCGCAGATGATTATGTAACGAAGCCCTTTAGCCCGTTAACCTTAACTGCAAGGATGAAAGCTCTTCATCGACGTAGTGATTTGCAAAGTACGGCTTCTGAAGATACGAATACGCAAGATAATGACACAGAATTTGATGTGAAAACAGCGCATTTTCAAATGAATACGAAAACGCGAGAAGCTTATTTGATGGGAAAAGAGATCAACGATTTAACGCCTAAAGAGTTTGATTTGCTTTATACGTTAGCTAATAAGCCACGACAAGTGTTTTCACGCGAAAAATTGCTTGAATTGGTATGGGATTATCAATATTTTGGTGACGAGCGAACGGTAGATGCACATATTAAAAAGTTACGGCAAAAGATTGAAAAGATCGGACCTCAAGTCATTCAAACGGTGTGGGGCGTCGGTTATAAGTTTGATGATTCAGGAGTTGAATAATGCGTTATTTATACCAACAGCTACTAGCTTTTTGGGTCGTAATCTTAGTGACGCTAGTGACGTTAGGGATTTCTTTTACCCAAATGACCAAACAAACAATCGAAGAAAATAACTATCAGCAGCTTTTCGGTTATGCGGATGCTGTTGCAGAGGAAATTAATAGTAACCTACCCACTTCTTCATTAGAATCAGTGATCAGAAGCTCGTTAAACCAATCAGAAGCGATGCTAAATCAGCAAAACGTTCACTTTACGTTTATTACTGATTCAAGGGAAGTTATTTATCCTGTTTCGCCACCGAAACAGATTTCGTTTTCATTTAATAATTTTTGGCAGCAATTGCGCGCAGGCCAGCAGCAACAAGTGACGGCCAGCAAAAATATTTTTGGTGAAGAAGAAGCTACTTCTTATGCGATGATTCCTTTTAACTTGGATAATGAATTTTATGGGGCGTTAATTGTGACTCAATCTGCGCAGAATGTAAAAAATTCGGTAACAGAGTTTACAAATAATTTGCTGAAGGGGTTTGTGTTATCCGTCATTGTTGCTTTGATTATTAGCTTTTTATATGCTCAAGTTCAAGTAAGGCGAATTAATCGGATGAAAACAGCTACTAAAGAAATTGCTAGTGGAAATTTTGACAATAAGTTACCGTCTCATCATCGAGATGAATTTGATGAATTAGCTGAAGACTTCAATAAAATGACTGACTCGTTAAAAGAATCGCAAGAAGAGGTTGATCGGCAAGAAGAGCGACGTAGACAATTTATGGCAGATGCTTCTCATGAGATGCGTACCCCTTTGACCACGATCAATGGGCTATTAGAGGGTTTACAATACCAAGCAATTCCTGAAGATCAAAAGGACAACGCGATTCGTTTAATGAAAAATGAAACCAATCGTTTGATTCGTCTGGTCAATGAAAACTTAGACTATGAAAAAATTCGTACGAATCAAATCTCCATGGTTGTTAAAAAGTTTGATGGAACCCAAGCATTACAGTCTATATTGGTACAGATGGAGAAAAAAGCTCAAGCGGCTAATGATCAGTTAGTTTTAGAAACCACCGAAGAAGTACCGATTTTTGCGGATTATGATCGCTTTGTACAGATTGTTGTCAATATTATCCAAAATGCGATTCAATTTACTGAAAATGGTGAAATCCGGATTAAAATTGAAAAAGGGTATTTAGAAACTATCGTTACCATCACTGATACAGGGATCGGTATGACAGAAGACCAAGTAAATAATATCTGGGAACGTTATTATAAGATTGATCCTTCCAGAAAAAATAAAAAATTTGGTGAATCTGGTTTAGGTTTACCTATTGTGCAACAGCTAGTCAACATGCATAAAGGGAAAATTGAAGTATATAGTCAGCCAAATGAGGGGACTACTTTTACTATTACTTTCCCTGATACAGATCCAGATAAAGAAATTGAATAATTGGGATTATGATATAAGCAAAAACAAAAAATATCCGAACTATAGAGAGATTACTCGTCGCAAAGTTACGACAGTTAGCAAATCTCATCAAATATAGCTCGGATATTTTATTATTAAAAAAGACTTACAACAGCCCTATGAAAATAGTTAATTGCTAATTCAAAAGGTCATTTTTAAAAAATCTCATCAATACTGGGGGAATGAAGTAAATTTTCATTTTCGCTAAATAGCAGTATACGCAAAGAGTATTTTTGTGTAAGTTGCTGACAGAAATTTAAAAGCCACTGCATTTGGCTAACAGTCATAGAATCAAAACAATCGTGAAGATAAATAATAGGCGTTTCTTTTAATAAAAGGTGAGCAAATTGTAATTTTATTTTATCAAGTTGAGAAAGTACTTTTTTTTGTTTAGTAAAAATTCTGGGGTTGATATCGGCCAACTTAATATAAGTTAAAAGTTTGGGCCGCTTGGTTTTATCTACACCTAAAAGTAAGTTTTCTCTTAATGACAAATAAGGAAGTTGTTCCCAATCACCTATAATCTCACCAATCACAGGCTTGGAACGTTTATTTTGTTGTTTAAAAAAATTCTTTTTATAAGTTTCTGTGGAAACCAGGTAAAAGCCAACGGGTAGTTGCTCTACATGAATTGTTTGTGTCACAATTTATGCCTCCAATAGTGATGAATGCCAATTGCACTGATTTGAATTGGAAAAATGAACAAAACAAAGTTTCGGATTGTTTGTCCAAGTGCCATGAAAAGAATTTTTGCCCATTCTTTACTGGGCAGCAAGACTGACTGGATAAGTGCTTGGTTTGTTCGAGGAAAACGGACCACCAGATGGTCTAGATTCTCCGAGTCAAATTGTTCAGTAACCGTTTGTGTCCCATTAAGTGATTCAATAATTTTTAAATGCAACTGTAGAATAATTCCGACAAAAAAACGTTGAAAAACCATTGTAGCAATAGTAAAAATTAAAATAAAAACAAGTAATGGAAAGAATGTTTCTAATAGATTAAAACGGACCCAGGAAAGCGTGCTGCTACCTGAACGTTTCCAGATAAGAAATTCTTTTTCTCTAACCATTTGACAAGTGAAAAAATAAATTAAAAATACAGCAGCAAATGATAGAGTGGCTGCTCTTTTGATTAGACTATAATAGCGATTGACAGCTTCAGTCGGTTCTTGAATAGAAGTTAAGATGCTTTGTTTTTCTAGCGAATATCCAGAAGAAGTAAGTAAATCTTCTATATGGCTATATATATAAGGCAATGAAATTTTTAAACTATCGATGACAAATAATAAAACGAATGAAATCGCTAGAAAAAAGATATAAAAAGCAGTCATACGTCGATGATATTTTAAACTAGCTAAAGCAATTTTAGAAAAAGACATATTTATCACCTTCTTAATTCTAGTATATAAAATGAGTTTGAAAAAAATATGAATATCTTATAGTGAAAAAAAGAAAAAGGTCACCGGCGTCTCTAAAATGACGTCGATGACCTTCTTTGTGCGCTCGGCATGGGCGATAACTTGGTGGTGAAAGTCCACTACAGGCTTGGCAGTAGGAACTGTTAGCCAAAAGCAAGGGTGTCCATCGCGAGGTGGAATCTGAAGGAAGCTGGAGGCAAACACTCGCACTGACGAACAGGAACTTCATAAGAAGGCTGGATTGGGACGGATGAGCTTGCAAAACAAAGCAAAGTCCGATACTGCCCGAATCCTATCCAGTAAATGAAGCAGTGAGATGAGTGGAAGGTGATCGCGCCTTACCCGAGGAGGTCTATCGAGCGAATGCAATCAATCGTAGTAACAACGAATCGATAGAAGTCAGCCGAGGTCATAGTAGTATCTTACGATACGAAGGACTGAACAATAATAACTTTGAAGTAAACAAGGAGGTGGATGTGCTCACCAGGACCGCAGCCAATACCGTGGTAAAGACCGAGAGGTAGCTCACTCATGGAGGGATAAGCTGGAAGCAAAAGAGGAAATGAGGAGCGCGTAAGGGAGCACGACAATCAAATGAAGAACCAAAGTGGCTATCCATTAATGGACGAACTCGTAAGTTCGATGAATATTGATCGAGCCATCGAGAAAGTAAAGAAGAACAAAGGAGCACCAGGCATCGATGAGATGACCGTATTTGAAATCAAGGAACATCTAAACAAATACCGACAACCTTTTGTTCAAAAACTGAAAGAAGGGACTTATCGTCCTCAGCCCACCAAACGGGTAGAGATTGATAAGAAAGACGGCAAGAAACGAAAGTTGAGTATTCCTGTCGTACGAGACCGCGTGGTACAACAGATGATTTTACAAGTCATTACCCCTTTGATCGACCCGACCTTTTCTAAAAACAGTTATGGATTTAGACCTGGAAAGAATTGCCAACAGGCAATCGATCAAGCAGGAAAATATTATGAAGAAGGCTACAATGTGGTCGTGGATTGTGACTTAAAAAGTTATTTCGACACCATCAATCATCAGAAACTAATGCATCGTATGCAATGGTATATCGCTGATAAAGAAATCCTTCAATTAATCTGGAATTTTCTCAATGCGGGCGTACTAGACGGGGAAATTATCCGTTCTACACCTCAAGGAGCCCAACAGGGCAGCCCCTTATCTCCACTTTTAGCCAACGTCTATCTTGACCAACTAGATAAGGAACTCGAAAAGAGAGGGCATCGTTTTATCCGCTACGCCGACGATTTTATCGTGCTAGTACAAAGTGAACGAGCCGCCCAAAGGGTTCAAGAAAGTGTCACCCAGTTCCTGGAAGGAAAGTTACGACTCACGGTAAACCAAGAGAAGAGCCAAATTGTAAAGGCGCATCAATTGGAATACCTCGGATTCCGTCTGAGGAAAGATAAGGGAAAGTAAAGAGCCGGCCCACAGCGTCGGCCAAACAAAAGTTCAAGAGACAGTTAAAGAAACTGACCAATCGGAAAAGATCGGGAAGCCTAGACGAAATTATCTCATCGATCAATCAATATACGCAAGGTTGGATTAACTATTATAAGAAAGGGGAACTAAAGGCTTTCTTAGCGAAACAAATGACCCACTTACGTAGAAGATTGCGCGCCCTTATTTGGAAAAGATGGAAGAAAGTGTCAACAAAATATCGACAACTGAAAGCAAGAGGGGCTTCTCACAGAGAAGCCATGACTTATGCAAATAGTCGAAAATCGTATTGGCGTATTTCCGAGTCTAAACTACTCCACCGAATCTTTACGAAAGAAAAATTCAAACAATGGAAACTCAAGGATTTCAATGAAATCCTTGAGAAATAAGCTTAAATTATTGAACCGCCGTATACGGAACCGTACGTACGGTGGTGTGAGAGGACGATGAATGAAATAATCATTCATCTCCTACTCGATTAAACGCTATTCTTCATTTTCGTTTTCTTCTTCTTCTAACTGTTCACGTACTTCAGGGTTATACTCTTGATACGTTTTTGTTTCATATTCATCGACGGTTGATTCATCATCATTTTCTGAATAGATACTGGTTGATTTATCGCCCAGCTCTTCTTCTTTCTTATGCAGACGTTCGTCAATGTCTTGGTAATCATAATCATTAGGGTCAATTGGGTCAAGGCCGCTACCAGTGTGGAAACGAAGCAAGTCACCTTGCGTTACTTTATCTGAAGTTTCCAGCTGTTTATTAACATTGTCTTGTAACTCTTTGATCGTTGCTTCTTGTTCTTCTGTTGGTGACTCGATAGCTTCACCTGTTTCATTATCATAAACAGTTCCTGAATAGTTTGTATAATCAGGCGTTACAAAGGAGCCGTTACGGAAAGCAGCGATGTCTTGATGCTCATCTGATAATAAATCTTGTCCCATTTGGATGTAATTTTCGGTATCTACTCCTAATAGATGCATGAGTGTAGGCATTGCGTCGACTTCACCGCCGTACGTATGGTTCACACCACCTTTATCTTGACCAGGAATGTGAATCATATAAGGAACACGTTGCATTTGAGCATTATCGTATTCATCCCATTCGGAACTATCTTTGCCTAGTAATTCTGCCAAGTTTTCATTACGTCCGTCAGAAATACCATAGTGGTCTCCGTATAAAACAATTACTGAATCATCATATAGACCAGATTCTTTTAAATAGTCGAAGAATTCTTCAACAGCTGTATCCAAGTAATTAGCCGTAGCAAAGTAGCCATTGATAGTTTCATCCGGTGTATTCGCTTGTGGGAATCCAGCTTCCTCATCGGTAAACTCAGCATAAGGGTAGTGGTTTGACACAGCGACAAATTTCGAATAAAACGGTTGTTGCAAGTGTTCTAAATATTGGATAGATTGTTCAAAGAATGGTTTGTCATGTAATCCATATTGGAATGAATTCTCGTCATTGACGTCATAATAACTTCCATCAAAAAAGTAGTCATAACCGAAATGCTTATAGACTTCATTACGATTCCAAAAGTTTCCGGCATTTCCATGAAAGACCGCGGAATCATAGCCTTTTTCTTGATTTAAAATGTTGGGTGCTGATTCAAAGGTGTTTTTTCCACCAAATTGGGTGAAAAAGGACCCTTGGTTTAAACCAAATAATGAATTATCCATTAATGTTTCAGCATCACTTGTTTTACCAGCAGCTACTTGATGGAAGAAGTTATCAAAGCTAAAGGTACTATCGTCATGAAATAGACTGTTGATAAACGGCATTACTTCGTGTTTTTCGCCATTTTCATCTTCTAATTCGTAATCAATTAAGAATTGTTGCACGCTTTCCAAATGAATATAAATGACGTTTTTGTCTTCTGCCATACCAAAATATTCATCATTAGGTTCGGCATAGTGATCACTGACGTAATCTTCAACTTCGTCCATGTCGTTGGGGCTTGCTTGGGCCCGGACTTGCGTGGTTTGATAAGTTTGGACAGCATCATAAGCGGTAAAGGCATTGATACCTAGATACTTAACTAGATAATCACGTGAAAAAGTACGGGTTAATAATCCTGAGCGGTCAGTTTCCGCTAAAAATAAGTTACCAGAAAACACCATCACAGCTAAAGCTGTTACTGCTAAAGCTGTTCTAGCTCGAACAGGGCGTTTATCTAGCCTGATTTTTTTCATACCCAGCGCAACTGCTAAAATAATAAAATCAATAAAGTAGAGGAGATCGCTAAATTTTAATAATTCCAGTGTACTACCAGCTAAACCTCCGGCAACTTTGCCAGCGCCTAAAATCGTATTAATAGTAATAAAATCAGTAAACTCACGATAATAAGCGACATTTGCAAAAAGCAAGATCGTGGCTAAGAAATAAATAAAAAGCATGGCAAAATAGGATGCTTTTGTTCTTCTTATATATAAAGCAATGGATAATAAGAATAAGGTTGTTGCTATCGGGTTAATCAACAGAATAAAATATTGAATCGCACTGTCGACCCCTAAATTAAATTCTGTAAAATAAGCAAAGATATTTTTAGCCCAAAGCAGCAGTGCTAATAGACCAAAAAAGCCTAACCTCGTATTTAGAAGATTCGGTATTTTTATGTTCTTCAAAAGTTTGTTCCTCACTTTCTGGCGTACCTCATGAAAATAATATGCATCATTTTCATTCATCAGTAACATTTTACTAAGTCCCTGTATGACTGTCAATAAAATCGGAAATGAGAGGATCAAATTAAGTTTTTCTTATCAATTTTTTCCTGAAAGACAAAAAAAGTAGGATTTGATATACTTAACTATAAGAAAAGAATAGGATGAATAGGTGAATACATGGAAATAAAAATCACTCAACAAGCAGCAAAACGTATGCAACGTGGTTATCCCTTACTACAAAAAGAAGATCTGCTTGATCGCATCAAAGAAAACGAGTGGCTTGATTTTATTGATAAACAAGGAAATTTGGTTGCTAAAGGTTATCTTGGCGTGCAAAATAATGGGGTAGGTTGGAGTCTAACTACAGAAAATCGCCCACTTAATCATGCTTTTTTTGTGGATTTATTTTTTCAAGCCAAAGAAAAGCGACGTGCTTATTACCAAGATGAACAAACCAATGCCTTTCGGTTAGTTAATGGCGCTGGGGATCATCTAGGTGGTATGACGGTTGATAAGTATGGGGATTTCGTTGTAGTTTCTTGGTATAATCAAACTTTATATAATAAACAAGAAGAAATTATATCGGCTTTTAAAGAGGTTTTTCCTGAGATAAAAGGGATTTACGAAAAGCTGCGTTTTCAAACAGATCAACTTCAATCACGGCTCCTTTGGGGAATCTGTGCGCCAGAACCGCTTTATATTAAAGAAAATAATTTAACTTATGCAGTTTATCTGAATGAAGGACTGATGACAGGGATCTTTCTTGATCAACGCGAAGTTAGAGGATTATTTGCTACAGGACTCGCTAAAAATAAGAGTGTGTTGAATATGTTTAGCTATACTGGAGCTTTTTCGGTTGCAGCAGCTGCTGGTGGCGCTAAAAGTACGACTAGCGTTGATCTAGCTAAGCGTAGTTTGAAGAAAACCCAAGAACAATTTGCCATTAATCAAATAGACATTGAGCAACAAACGGTTCATGTAATGGAGACATTTGCTTATTTTAAATATGCTAAGAAAAAGAACTTGGCTTTTGATTGTATTATTTTAGATCCGCCTAGTTTTGCAAGGAATAAGAAAAAAGTATTTCGTGTGGCCAAAGATTATGGTGAACTGATTGAAGATAGTGTAGCTATTTTAAATAATCAGGGTATAATTATGGCATCGTCCAATGCAGCGAATGTTTCATCGAAAAAGTTTCAATCAATGATCGAAACAGCCTTGCAAAATAAAAAAGTTGCTTATAAATTAATTAAAAAGTTTCATCTTCCTTCAGATTTTGCCGTTGACCCGGCATTTCCAACTGGAGATTATTTAAAAGTTTATTTTTATCAAATTGAAAAAAGTTAATGGAGGTGTCTTTCTTGTTAGAGATAAAAAATATAAAAATAGGTGATGGTCACCCTAAAATGTGTGTCCCTATTACTGGAGAAACAACTGAAGAAATAGCAGAACAAGCTAACTTAGCTAAACAATCTGTTGCTGAGATAGTAGAATGGCGGGCAGATCTTTTTAACGAAAGCGAAGAGATCAATGATATGATGGAGACTCTTGAGATGATTGCAGGAATTCTGCCAGAAAAGATTCTTTTGTTTACCTTTCGCTCAGTCGAAGAAGGTGGTAATCGACCGGTCTCTTTAAAAATGTATCATGATGTATGCTTGGCAGCTGCAGGAACCCAAAAGGTAGACCTGATTGATATAGAATTTGGCAAAGTTGAATTTTTAGGACGTAAATTTGTGCAAGATTTAAAAATTCAAGGTGTGAAAATTATCATGAGCAGCCATGACTATGATCAAACACCTGAAGATGCAACCATGATTTACCGAATTGGTGTAATGAATCAATTTGGTGCTGATATTGGGAAAATTGCTGCTATGCCACACAATCTACAAGATGTGCTGCGAATGATGAATATTGTTTCAAGAGCTCGTGCTTTTAACGAATTACCCATCGCCACCATCTCCATGTCAGATTTGGGCAAAGCATCACGGATCACAGGAGAAATCACAGGATCAGTTCTTACTTTTGGTTCTTTGGAGGAGGCGCAAGGCTCGGCGCCTGGCCAGATTCCTATTGATGAATTACAATTTATTTTACAAACTTTGCATGTAAAAGACCAACAAGTAAACAGTAACCAAGTTTCAAGCAACGAATAAATAGGAGCGAGCAATTGAGTAAGAAGAAAAAAGAAAAAACGAACGCTGTTCGTCTAGTTGAACAACATGACATTTCTTATAAAGAATATGAATATTCGTGGGGCGAAGACCAACTGAGTGCTGAACATGTAGCCAACGAACTTAACCAGAATATCGCACAAATCTTTAAAACTTTAGTAGCGGTAGGAAATAAAACGGGGGCACTCGTGGCTGTGGTTCCAGGCAATCAAGAGTTAGATTTAAAAAAGATCGCAAAAATAAGCCAGAATAAAAAGGTTGAAATGCTTCATTTAAAAGATTTAGAAAAGACAACTGGTTATATTAGAGGTGGCTGTTCACCCATTGGAATGAAAAAACAATTTCCAACGTACATCGATACATCAGCTCAGGACTTTTCTTCGATTTTAGTTTCAGCAGGAAAACGGGGACTGCAAATCGAATTAGCCCCAGAAGATTTAGCTAATCTTGTTGATGGAACATTTGCTGATATAACAGTTTAAGAAGTATGACGTTCAATTTCAAACTTATGACCTATTCGGTGGTTAATGCTCTCATATAATAGTGTTGTCAGTTTTTACTGATAACATTATTTTTTTAACAATAAATTTGTTAAAGTAATGCGTTTAGCTGAAAAAATGAACAAAACTCTGATATATTGATCCTATCGCTTTAAATTTTTTTATACTTTTTACAGCAAAGAACTGAAAAAGCTATGAAAACAACCTTGAACGCGGTTTCTAACAAAAGGTAATTCGCTTAGTGATAGGGTCAATTTCAAGAAAATTGTTTGAAAATTACAAAAATATAATGCATATGCTTTTTATTTCTGCTAAAATAACAAGAAATACGAGGAGGTATTTTTTATGACAAAAACACATGATTCAATTAAAGCAGTGCAGGAAGCAATTCATAACAAAGATCCGCATCAAACCGAATTTCTGCAAGCAGTGGATGAATTTTTATCTACTGTAGAACCTTTTCTAGAAAAAAATCCTGAATATGAAGAGAATCATTTGTTATCGATATTGACTGAACCTGAACGTATCTTACAATTTCGTGTTCCTTGGCAAGACGACAAAGGAAACTGGTGTGTGAACCGCGGTTATCGAATCCAATTTAATTCTGCATTAGGGCCTTATAAAGGCGGACTACGCTTTCACCCTAGTGTAAACTTAAGTATCTTGAAATTTTTAGCTTTTGAACAAATTTTTAAAAATAGTTTAACTGGACTTCCTATTGGCGGAGGTAAAGGTGGCAGCGACTTTGATCCTAAAGGAAAATCGGACGCAGAAATTATGCGCTTTTGCCAAAGCTTTATGACTGAGTTATCCAAATATATTGGACCTAGTTTAGATATTCCAGCGGGTGATATTGGGGTGGGCGCTCGCGAAATTGGTTACTTATATGGCATGTATAAACGTTTAAAACAATATGATGCAGGTGTCTTAACAGGTAAACCGCTAGATTTTTGGGGTAGTAAAGGACGTACTGAGGCTACTGGATATGGCGCTGTTTATTTTGTTAAACATTTACTAGCTGATAAAAATGAAAATCTTACAGGAAAAACTGTCGCTGTTTCTGGAAGTGGGAATGTGGCAATTTATGCGATTGAGAAATTACAAGAATTAGGCGCTAAAGTAGTCACTTGTTCAGATTCTAATGGCTATATCTATGATGAAGAAGGCATTGATTTAGCTTTATTAAAACAAGTGAAAGAAGTTGATCGTGATCGCTTAACGGCATATGCACAAAAACGACCACAAGCTGAATACCATAAAGATGATACCGTGTGGGACTTAAAAGCAACTTATGACTTAGCTTTCCCATGTGCTACACAAAATGAAATTGATAAAGAAAAGGCACAAATTATGGTAGAAAATGGGACAAAAGTTGTGGCAGAAGGTGCCAACATGCCTTGTTCGTTAGATGCCGCAGAATATTTCATTGACAAAGGTGTCGCTTATTGCCCCGGAAAAGCAGCGAATGCCGGTGGTGTTGCAGTTTCAGCTTTGGAAATGAGCCAAAACTCACAACGTCTGCAGTGGGAAAAAGAAGATGTTGATAGTCAATTAAATACCATTATGAAAAACATCTATGAAAGCACCCGTGATGCTGCCCGGGAATATGGCGCAGAAAATAATTTTATGCTAGGCGCTAATATTGCAGGCTTTGATAAAGTCGCTAAGGCGATGACTGAGCAAGGGCTTGTCTGATCAAATATTTACTTGAAAAAAGCCAATAAAAAAAGTAAAGTAGTAATGTAAGTTACTACTTTACTTTTTTTAAGGAGGAGGCAACATGGGACATATTTCATTTGATTATTCAAAAGTAACACCTTTTGTTAGCGAACATGAACTTGACTATATGCAAAATCAAGTTACCGCAGCAGATACAGCATTAAGAAACGGAACAGGCGCAGGTAATGATTTTTTAGGGTGGATTGATTTGCCAGAAAACTATGATAAAGAAGAGTTTTCTCGGATCAAAAAAGCCGCTCAAAAAATTCAATCAGATTCTGACGTTTTAGTTGTCATTGGTATTGGCGGTTCTTATTTAGGCGCACGTGCAGCCATCGAATTTTTACAAAATTCATTTTATAATACGTTACCAAAAGAACAAAGAAAAACACCGCAAGTCGTTTTTGCTGGTAACTCTATCTCTTCAACTTATTTAGCAGATTTGATTGAAATGATTGGTGACCGTGATTTTTCAGTAAACGTTATCTCAAAATCAGGGACAACTACGGAACCAGCGATTGCTTTTCGTGTATTTAAAGAATTATTGATTAATAAATACGGCGAAGAAGAAGCCAACAAACGAATTTATGCTACGACTGACCGTCAAAAAGGTGCAGTAAAAGAAGAAGTTGATGCTCAAGGCTGGGAAAGTTTTGTGATTCCAGATGATGTTGGTGGCCGTTTTACAGTATTAACACCAGTTGGTTTACTACCTATCGCTGTTAGCGGGGCAGATATAGATGCCTTAATGCAAGGCGCTGCTGATGCTCGTAAAGAATACGCAGACCCTGATTTGAAGAAAAATGAAGCTTATCAATATGCTGCTTTGCGTAACATTTTGCACCGTAAAGATAAAGCTATCGAAATTTTGGTTAATTATGAACCAGGAATGCAATATTTCTCTGAATGGTGGAAACAACTATATGGCGAATCTGAAGGAAAAGACCAAAAAGGAATCTACCCATCAAGCGCCAATTTCTCAACAGACCTTCATTCAGTTGGACAAACCATTCAAGATGGAACTCGCAATGTGTTTGAAACAGTTGTGAAAGTAGAAAAACCACGAAAAAGTGTAACTATTCCAACGCAAGATTCCGATCTAGATGGTCTAGGTTATTTGCAAGGAAAAGAAATCGACTTTGTTAATACTAAAGCATTTGAAGGAACTCTATTAGCACATACCGATGGAAACGTTCCTAACTTGCTAGTAAAAATTCCAGCTATGGATGAATATACGTTAGGTTATGTTATGTATTTCTTTGAAATTGCTGTAGGAATTTCGGGTTACTTGAATGGTGTTAACCCATTCGACCAACCAGGTGTTGAAGCTTATAAGAAAAATATGTTTGCTTTATTAGGTAAACCAGGCTTTGAAGACTTGGCTAAAGAATTGAACGATCGTTTATAAAACAACGTTTGTAGCACGTTAAACGCAAAAACGTGATAGAAACATGTTTGCTTTAAAACTAAAAACGTGATAGAAAACGTGATAGTGAGATAAGGGAAGCACTCAAATTGAGTGCTTCTTTTTTTGCATACAAAAAAACTGTCAGCAGTAAAAACGAGCAATTACTACTAACAGTTTCAACAAGCGGAAACAATCGGATTCATACTGGAAGTCCTTTCTAAACGTTGGCTTTTTCAGTGCTTAAATTTTTTATCGCGTGTTCAATGGTTACACCATAAGCTACATGTTGTTCATTTTTTGAATCGATAGCCATAAATTGATTAGTGCTTGTATCAAAAGCAATCCGATAATCTAAATTTTCTTTTTTAAATGTCATATACATCCCTCCTTTAATTTTATTTAATAACAGCCGCCTTTTATAATATAGCACACGCTAAATAAAAACCCAAATTTTAAGCATATGCACGAATAGTTCTTAAGCATTTCATAACAAAAATTGGACTAAATACTCACTGCCATATAGTAAAGCTAAACTATATAAAAAGACAGAAGCAGGTTTAGCTAATAAAATAATCCAAGTAAATTTTTTAAAAGAAATTCCAGTTAAACTTGCCATTAAACATAAAGCGTCGTCAGGAGCAATAGGTAAAAATATAGCTAAAGCAAAAAGACGATCGAAACGTTTTTGGTTATCTAGCCAATGAATATATTTGTTGTAAGTCTTTTCATTTATTAACCGTAAAACAAGCGGTTTTCCATATTGACGGCCTAACCAAAAGAGTATTACAGAGCCAATACAAATTCCTAAGTAATTGTAAATAAAACCTCTGAATGGGCCAAAGAGCAAGACTCCCGCAGCTAATGAAATACCGCCTGGAAGTATCGGAACAACAACTTGCAGAATTTGAATCAAAATAAACAACATCGGTCCTAAAAGAGCTGCTTGTCCGACAAATTCTTGGAGCGCTTGTATGTCAGCAAAAATCCCCAGACGGTAAAAATAAATAGATAAAGAAATCAAACCAAAAAAGCCACATAAAGAAATCAAATTGATTAATCTTTTTGATGTTGTAATACTCAATGGAGAACACCTCTAATTTCTATCACTTTACTTATAATTATAAACAAAATCATAAAAAAAGCATGCAACTAAGGGCTGATTTTCATTTAGTTAATATATTTTTATTAATTTTTTCTTGCACGAATTCGCTTATTAATTATTTGTTCAACTAAACTAGTCATTAATAAGCCGCCAACGATACTTATTGCCGTGGTTACTACAAACATTAGCTTTTCGGAACCAACGTTAGAATCTCCTAAAACAAAGGCGCGCACAGCTTCATAAGAAGGACCACCAGGTACTAAGGGAACTAAACTAGGAATATAAAAAATAATCATTGGCATTTTTTGCTTTTTGGAAAAAAAGATACTTAGACAACCGATAATAAAGGCCGCAGCAAAATTAGAAAGAGCGATACTGTTGAAAGATTGTCTTAAATAAAAATAAATAATCCAGCCGATAGCTCCAGTAAAACCACTGGTCCAAAGTGCACGTCGGGGGATATTTGCTATGATGCCAAAAGCTGCACTGCTAAGAAAACTAAGAGAAAACTGTAGAATAAATGTCATGGTAATAAACCTCCAAAAATAAAAAGAACACATGCAATTCCAAGGGCAATCGAGGTAGCTACGATAATCGCTTCTGTCCCACGAACGAGCCCGCTGACTAAGTGTCCAGCTAAAATGTCACGTAAAGAAGTTGTAATTGCTACACCAGGCACTAAAGGCATAACGGCGCCGATACACATGAAGTCGAAACTAACTGCAAGGCTGGTTTTAGTAAAAAAGAAAGCCAAGGTACCAATGACAAATGAGGTCAAGAAAGTATCGAAAAAACGTAATTCAAAATTTCGTTTTACACTACTTTTTACGAGAAAGCCAATTCCCCCAATGAGAAAAGTAGGAATAAAGTTCATCCAGCTGCCGCCAAATAAAAGCATTAAAAACGCGCTTAAAAATGCAGCACTGAAAAGTTGAACCATCATCGGAAATTCAGGGGTGTCTTTATCTATTCTTTTCAATTCTTTGTAAAGAGTCGTTAAGGCTACTTTTTTTTCAGCAAACTCTCTAGATAATTGATTAACAGCTTCAACTTTTTCTAAGTTAATCATTCGTTCCCCCACATTTTCAATTTGGGTATAATGACTACTTTTTAATCCCATAAAAATGCCTGTAGCAGTTACATAGCTGTTACTATTTGGTTCGTTGGCATTTACAGCAATACGGTTCATCGTATCTTCTACACGATACACTTCAGAACCACTTTCCATCATAATTCTACCAGCTAATAAACATGTGTCTATTAGCAAGCCATCTGCTTTTTCCATAATATATCTCCTTACGTAGTAACTATGTTAATCCTTCCATCATTCTATCTGTTTGTTATAGGACTGACAAGAAAGTTTTTTTAATAACTGAACTTAACCGAAGTACTTTTATATTTATTTTAAGATTCAACGAGAACAAGAGGTATTGAGTGTAAACAAAAAATGTATATAACTGTAATAAACGGTTATTTAAAAACAAACAGCTGTTTTTATAAAACAAGTAGAAAATCCTTTAAAATTTTGTAATTCTCGGTTAAAATAACAATATGTAGTTATATTAAAAAAGTGAGGAGGTTATGGTATGCGACATAAGGTATACACAAGAGAACATATTTTAAAAGCTGCTTATGAATTGATCGAAAAAGATGGTTTTAGTAATTTTACGGCGCGAAACGTTGCGGCTCAAATGGGAGTGTCTACTCAGCCAATCTATTTAGAATTTGAGAATATGGAAGATTTGAAACAGTCTTTGATTAAAACGATATTTGATGATTTGACCACAAAAGTATTCAGCGTTGAACACACAGGGGACAAATTGATCGATATCAGTATTAATTATATTGACTTTGCACAAAATAATCCGCGTTTATTTATGGCAATGTACCTCGATGAAAAGGGTGGAGGTAGAACGATGTATGATCTTTCCTACCAATTTTTTAAAGAAACAATTTTGCAGCAAGAGGAATACAAAGATCTAACGGAAGGATATATCGAAGCTCTTTTTCATGGAACTTGGATCCCTATTACTGGATTGGCGACATTAATGATATCAAAAGTGATTATCCCAACACGTCAACAAATAATTGCGATTATTGAGCAAAGTGTAAATGCCGTTTTAGAAAGTAATTATGAAGATAACAGCTTAAATGAAGAAAAGAAGTAAAAAAATTTATGAACTCAATACTAACTTAGCTAGAACTAGATGAAGGCGCTTTATTTAGTAGTAGCTAAGTTTCTTGTATGTAAATTTGAAGAGACCACGCTTGCTAAAATAGATCATTTTCAGATCGGCATAAATCATATTCTTTTAAAGTTGACCCGGGTTGCTTTCAAATTACTAAAATAAAAAGATGCCAAAAAGATTGAGTAATCAACCATTTTGACATCTACTAAAAGTATATAAAGGAGAGTACGGGATTTGAACCCGTGCACCGCTTTTATACGGCTCGCTGGATTTCGAGTCCAGTGCATTACCGCTCTGCCAACTCTCCGCAAATAATATTTTCTCATTTTTTTGTAGAAATGCAAGGGTTATTTTTTATTTTCTGGAAAAACTTCAGCGAAAAAAATCTTATAACTATTGTCTTACCATAGAGTGCTAGTCTTCTAAAAAGACATGATAAAAAAGAGATACCAGAATCATTTTTTACCTATTAATAATGGATTCTGGTATTAAATCGTTGTTTCTCATTAAACTCAAGTTTCGCATACCCAAAATGATGATGTCCCTTTGATAGAACAACGCTGATAGTAAAATAATGGTTCGCTTGACTTTTGTTCAAAGGATACAAAAAGAACTCCTTTTGTTTTATAATGGATTTAACGACAAATCTAAAAACAAGGAGTTCTTGCTCTTATGATACACTTAAAAAACATCAAAAATCAATTACCAAATGAAATGAACGCAATTTTTTCTGAACTGAACGTCCTGAAATTTTTACGACAAACCTCTATTTGTAAGCAAAAAGGCTATTCTCCCGCCATTATTTTTACTTTTCTTTTCAGTTTAGTGTTTAAGGGCAAGACCTTGAACCAAGTCCTCAGCGGACGTGAAGCAGATCAATATATGAAGAAAGATACCGTTTACCGTTTGATGAACGATCCGCACAATAATTGGCGTAGCTTTCTGCTTCGTTTTAGTGCTTCTGTGATCGAAAAGATCCATCGATTAACAGATCCAAGTACCCATCTACGTACGCTTGTTTTGGATGACTCAACGTTCTATCGAAATCGAAGTCAGAAAGTGCCTGGTTTGGCGCGCCTTTGGGATCATGCTTTACAAAAAGGTTATAAAGGCTATCGCATGCTAACTTTAGGCTTTTCTGATGGGTACTCTTTTATTCCTATTGATTTTGGATTGCTTTCAGGCAAAAACCAAGTCAATCAAAAACAAGCGGAAAGTGATCAAAGAACGAGTGGGGCAAAACGCTTCAAAGAAGCCCAACGATCTATGCCTGATGTGGCCATTGAGATGGTGCAAAGAGCCCTTGATCAAGGCGTTTACGCCAGTCATGTGTTAATGGATAAATGGTTTACCTCTCCTAAAATGATCGATCGTTTGCATGATTTAGGCATCCATACCCTAGGTATGGCAAAAAATGGCAAAACCCAATATTTTTATCAAAGACGTTTATATAAATTAAGCGAACTCTACCAAAAGTCAATAAAGGAATACTGTCAAGAAGCCATCATTTCCTCTATTATTGTTCAGCCAAGCAGCGGGAAGAACCCCGTCAAAATCGTTTTTGTCAAAAATCGGAATAACCAAAGTGCTTGGTTAGCCCTTATGACAGATGACCTGACTTTGTCATCCCAAGAAATCGTGAAGACGTACTCGGTTCGCTGGGACATAGAAACGTTCTTTAAAGTTTCCAAATCTCTCCTTCATTTGTCACAAGAAACCCAAACGCGCAATTATCAAGCCTTGATTTGTCATACCACCATTGTGTTCACGCGCTACATCTTATTAAGTTGGCAACAACGCTGTGCCAATGACGAGCGGACCTTAGGCGGCTTATTTTATGAACTTGCTGACCAAATAAAAGAACTTGACTGGTCGGTGGCTTTATTAGAACTAATGGACATTTTGCAAGCAGTCAGTGAAAAAGCGAGTCATAAACTACAAGACTTCATTGAAAGTCAACTACAGCTCTGGATC
This sequence comes from Tetragenococcus koreensis, assembly GCF_003795145.1. Taxonomy (GTDB): domain Bacteria; phylum Bacillota; class Bacilli; order Lactobacillales; family Enterococcaceae; genus Tetragenococcus; species Tetragenococcus koreensis. The sequence goes on from NZ_CP027786.1 coordinate 151,483, forward strand.
GATACGCTGCCCAATTATATCAAGGCTTATCTACCGAATTTGGTGTGCGAAACTTGAGTCATTAAAATTAAATAGCTAGCAGTTCCTCTAAATACTCAACCATACCATCTTCATCATTGGTTTTAGCTGTAATATCATTTGCAACGCTTTTAACTTGATCCGTAGCGTTTTTCATCGCGACGCCCCAGCCAGCATAATCAAGGAGTTCGACGTCATTATGTTCGTCGCCAAATGCGATAATATCTTTTTGGTTAATTTGCATCGATTCAGCCACTACTGACACTGCCATTGCTTTTTGTACGCCTTTTGGTACCACTTCTAAGATAGCGCTGGGTCCGCCCCAAGTACGTACTTCAATCTCATCTGAAAATTGTCTTGTTAATGTTTCTACTACAAAACTGGAAAATTCATTTTTCGTTTTAAGCATCACTGAAGTAGGATTGGTTTTTAACTGGGAAAATAAATTGGCATCTGTTGCAGTATCTGTGGCAAAAAAATCCTTTTGAAAGTTTTGTAGGTTATCAATGAAAAATGTTTCTCGGTTTTCAGCAGCAACAAAGTCTAAATGTAGTTTTTCTTTTTGCGCAAGTATTTCAAAAGCGATTTCTCGTTGAATAGAATACTCTTTTTCATAAGCCCATTTTTGCTGTGGTTTATGAACTAAAGCGCCATTAAAATTGACAATCGGAGAGTCTAAATTTAGCTGTTGATAATAATGTGCACTCATACGGTAAGGGCGTCCTGTGGCAATACTGACGATATGTCCTTTATCTCTAGCTTTTTGTATAATTTGCGCTGTTTTCGGCGTAATCGTCGAAGTATTATTCAACGTTGTGCCATCCAAATCAAGAGCGATTAGTTTTTTTGGCATAAAAATCTCCTTCGTTAACGAATTTCTATTAAGTTTACCACAAATTAGTGTTTTGACAAGAAATGACCGACAAACAAACGTGTGTATTTTCGCTAAACACGAATATTTGAAATGTTTATAATGGTTTTTGTTAAGAAACAATTGAATTAGCGTAGGCGGATATCTATAATCAGTAGTTGTTCAAGGTAAAGACAAAAATTATGGGCGTCATTATTTTACGTTGTAGCTGATATTTATAGGAGGAGTGGAAGAGAAGATGGAAAAGTTTTTTAAATTAAAAGAGAATGGTACAAATATTTCAACAGAAATTATGGCCGGGGTGACCACATTTTTTGCAATGAGCTATATTTTATTTGTGAATCCGACGATATTGTCAGCTGCTGGCATGCCATTTCAAGCAGTGTTTTTAGCAACAATTATTGCTGCTGTAATTGGGACGCTTGTAATGGGGTTATTTGCTAATGTTCCTTATGCGCAAGCTCCGGGTATGGGGTTGAATGCCTTTTTTACTTATACGGTTGTTTTTGGCTTAGGTTATACATGGCAACAAGCACTAGCAATGGTATTTATTTGTGGTTTGATTAACATTATCATTACTATCACAAAAATTCGTAAATTAATTATTCGAGCAATTCCGGAAAGCATGCAACATGCCATAGGCGGAGGTATCGGTATTTTTGTGGCTTATGTCGGGTTAAAAAATGCGAATTTACTAACGTTTTCGGCTGATTCTGATTCGATTATTGGTGCAACAGTAGAAGGCGGAGAAGTTATTAGTGCTGATATTAATGGTGGAATTGTTCCTGCTTTAGTTAATTTTGATAATCCTGCAGTGATTTTAGCTCTAATTGGTTTAGTTTTAACGACAATTTTAGTGGTAGCCAATATCCGTGGAGCTGTGTTAATTGGTATTGTAGGGACGACCATCATTGGTATCTTAATGGGTGTGGTGGATTTAAGTACTTTAGATTGGGATACCAATACATTGGGCCAGTCGATTAATGAACTAGGTACGACTTTTGGAGCCGCTTTTGGTCAAGAGGGGATGCAGTCACTATTCAGTGATTCGGCCAGGATTCCGCAAGTGATAATGACCATTATTGCTTTTAGCTTATCAGATACTTTTGATACAATCGGTACATTTATTGGAACAGGTCGTCGGACTGGTATTTTTTCCAAAAAAGATGAAGTAGCGCTAGAAGATAGTAAAGGAATGAATACAAAAATGGACCGCGCTTTATTCGCTGATGCGGTCGCCACATCTATTGGAGCTGTTTTTGGTACTTCCAATACGACGACTTTCGTTGAATCTGCAGCAGGAATTGGCGCTGGCGGAAGAACAGGTTTGACTTCTGTAACTGTGGCTGTCATGTTTGGTTTGAGCAGTTTGTTCTCTCCTTTAATTTCAATTGTTCCTGCACAAGCAACAGCTCCAGCGTTAGTTTTAGTCGGTATTATGATGCTTTCTTCCTTTAAAGATATTAATTGGTCAACTTTGGAAGAAGCAGTACCTGCTTTTTTTGCTTCAATTTTTATGGGACTATGCTATAGTATTTCATACGGTATCGCAGCTGGATTTATTTTTTACTCCATTGTAAAAATTGTTAAAGGGAAAGCACAAGAAGTTTCATCGATCTTATGGGTAATTGATTTATTATTTATTTTGAATTTTGTTATTTTAGCACTGCTTTAAAAAAGTGAGCTGTTTTTTCATAAGCTGTTGCAAGTGTTTAAAATCAAATGGAATTGGTTGAAAAGAATAAAAAACCCGTTACAATAGACAGTAACGGGTTTTTTTATCGATTAATGGGTTTGTTTTTTATTAGGATAAGCGATTGTGCCTACAGCCATAACGATTACAGCGACAATTAAGGAACAAATTAATGTCAAGGTAAAATCGTAATCTGTACTGGTCAAGGCACTGCCTAGAAAACCTACAACTTGCCCTAAAATTAAGGACCAAATGATTGTAATAAGGTAGCGCATTGCTACACCTTCTTTCAACTCTTGCATATTCGGTTTTAGTGTATCATAATTTAAAAACTTGTAAAGTTAAAACCATTGAACTTACCGCTTGCTACTATCTATTTTTAAGGGAGTAATGGAAATGAGCGTCTCACAATTAACAACACTAACATCTTATTCTTTATTACAAAGCACAATCACAATTCCGCAATACGTTCAAGCAGCAAAAAAATTGGGCTATGATCATTTAGGGATTACAGATCGAAACAATCTTTACGGCGCTTTAGATTTTGTTAAAGCTTGCCAAAAAGTACAAATCCAGCCCATTATTGGATTATTGCTTGAATATTATTCCCAACAAACACAAAAGGAACATGAGATTTTTCTCTTTGCCAAAAATGATCAAGGTTATAAAAAACTGATGCGTATATCAAGCCAAAAAATGAGCGGCTCACAAGTTCTATTAGAAAAAGAGGCTTCTTTAACCGACTTATTTGCTATCTTACCAGCTGAAAATGAATTGTCAGAATTACGGGACGCAGAAGATCAGCAAGTTAATGATAGAGTAGCTGGTTTGCAAAAAGTATTTGGCAAAGAACAACTTTTTTACGGAGTACCTTATCAAGAGCCCTTAGTAAGTGATGTGACTGAATGGATGGAACAACAAGAAGTAGCACCCGCTGCGTACCAGTTGGTCGACTCACTTCATCCTGCAGAAGCTTTTTCTGTAAAAGTTATGCACCATATTAAAGAGGGCGAACAAATTGAAAATCTGCAACAAGAGATGCAACAAGTCACTCCTTTTAGAAGTTTGGAAACGCCCGAAAAAAGAGAAACTTGGTATGAAACAAATGCTCCCCAAGCTTTACAACAAGCAGAGCTAATTGCAACTAACTGTCGAGCAGAAATTCCTTTACAGCAAAAGTTATTGCCGCATTATCCTTTAAAAGAGGGAGTAACTGCTAGCCAATATTTAAAAGATTTGTGTGAAACGAAATTACCGGAAAGAATTGAAAAGGTTGATCAACGTTATCGACAACGGCTAGATTATGAACTTTCAGTTATCCACAAAATGGGTTTTGATGATTATTTCCTAATTGTTTGGGACGTGATGGCCTATTTGCATGAGCATAAGATTGTAACTGGCGCAGGACGTGGTTCAGCAGCTGGCTCTTTAACTGCTTATGTCTTGTCTATTACAGATGTTGATCCGATTAAGTACGATTTGCTGTTTGAACGTTTTTTAAATCCTGAGCGTAATACGATGCCTGATATTGATTTAGATATCCCAGATAACAAACGAGGCGAAGTTTTACAGTATGTAAAAGAAAAATATGGACAAAATCATGCTGCTCAGATTGCTACATTTGGTACGATGGCTGCCAAAATGGTTTTACGTGATACTTGTAGAGTTTTTGGCCTTTCACAAAGCGAAGCAAATCGGTGGTCTAATGCTATTCCTAAACAATTGAAAATTACTTTAGATGAAGCTTATAGTCAGTCAAAAGCGCTGCGTGAACTAGCTAATATGAATGAGCGCAATAAGCAATTATTTCAAGCTGCTAGAACATTAGAAGGGCTGCCGCGTCACGTATCAACGCATGCAGCAGGAGTGGTAATCAGCGACCAGGATTTGTTGGATTTAGTCCCTTTACAAGAAGGCTCTGAAGGTATCTGGTTGACTCAATTTACGATGAATGACGTAGAAGAAACGGGTTTGTTAAAAATTGATTTCTTAGGTTTGCGCAATTTATCAATCATTGCTGATACGTTACAAGGCATCCAAAAAGTTGCCAACCAAACGATTACACAAAAAGACATTCCTCTAGATGATAAAAAGACCCTACGTTTGTTTCAAAAGGGAGAGACTACCGGAATTTTTCAATTCGAATCCGCGGGAATCAGAAATGTTTTACGTCGGTTGGTTCCTGAAACGATCGAAGATATTGCGGCGGTCAATGCATTGTATCGGCCGGGTCCAATGAGAAACATTGATACCTTTATTAAAAGAAAACACGGCAAAGAAAAAATTGATTATTTAGATGCAAGTTTAAAACCCATTTTGGAAAACACTTATGGAGTCATGGTTTACCAAGAGCAGATCATGCAAGTTGCTTCCCAGATGGCTGGTTTTACCTTGGCACAGGCAGATATTTTACGCCGAGCAATCAGTAAAAAGAAAAAAAATGTTTTAGACCAACAACGGCGGTACTTTATCGAAGGAGCACAAAAAAAAGGTTTTACGAAAGAAAAAGCGGATCAAGTCTATGATTACATTGAACGTTTTGCTGATTATGGATTTAATCGTTCGCACGCTTTTGCTTATTCTTTTGTGGCTTTTCAAATGGGCTATTTAAAAGTTCATTATCCTGCACCTTTTTTTAAAGCATTATTGCGTTCAGTTTTGCATAATCCCAAAAAAATGAAAGAATACCTTAGCGATGCTAAAAACGCAGGGGTTAAAATTTTAAATCCGTCTATCAATCAAAGCGGATATTCGTTTTACTTAAATTCATTACAAGAGATTCGTTTTGGCTTAGGTAGCATTAAAGGAATACGTCGTGATTTTATTTTTGATATTCTTGATGAAAGAAAAGAAAATGGCGCTTACGCTTCACTAAATCAGTTTTTAGCGCGTGTAGGCCAACGTAATAGCAAATGGTTAAAAGAAGAAAATATCCGACCTCTAATTGCTATTGGGGCCTTTGATGATCTTGAAAAAAATCGCCGACAAGCGATGTCCCAGCTAGAAGGCAAGATCCAAAATGTTCTGTATAGCGGTGGTAGCATGGATTTACTAGATATGATGGCTTTAAAAAACGAAGCACTGGCTGATTTTAGTTTTGAAGAAAAGTTAAATTTAGAGGATGAATATCTAGGAATCTATTTATCGGGCCATCCGGTAGAACAATTTAATAAAATTAAGCAGAGAAAAAAAGTGGCTGATATTTCGGAGCTAATTGAAAATACGACGGTCAATCTATTAATTTATTTAACAGATATCCGTGAAATTCGAACAAAAAAAGGAGAACAGATGGCCTTTTTAGAAGGAAATGACCCGACAGATGAAACCTCGATTACTGTGTTTCCTCGTTTGTACCGAAAAATAAGAAGCCAATTGGCAGAAAGCCAAGTTTATTACGTGGAAGGAAAAGTGGAGCGCAGTACGTATAATGATCAGCTGCAAATTATTGCTAACCAAGTAGTAGAAGCGAAAACACTGGCAGATACCATTGCTGATAAAACGGGGTATTTGAAGATACCAACAGATGCTGCTCAAAATTCACTGCTTACAGAATTGTATGCTGTGATAAAGAATTCTACGGGGAATGTGCCTATTGTCATTTTTTATGAAGAAACAGGCGAAACGCGACTTTTACCAGAAAACAACTGGGTGACGTATACAGATGAGTTGCAACAGTCACTAGAAAAAATTATAGGTAAAGAAAACGTCGTATTTAAATAATTTTTCTGAAATATTTTCACTAAATATTTTCATAAATATCGTTTTTTTCTGGTTTGACCAAGACATTTGATTTAATTAATGATAGAATGTTAAGCGAATTGAAAGCTTTAAAAGCAATCACTTGGATTTGCTAAATTATACTATTGATGAGGTGAAGTAGAATATGAAGCGCATTGGAATCTTGACCAGCGGCGGGGATGCTCCTGGTATGAATGCGGCGATTCGTGCAATTACACGTAAAGCAATCTACAACGGAATGGAAGTCTACGGGATCAATTATGGTTTTGCCGGATTGGTCGCTGGAGATATTCGTCGTTTAGAAATTGCTGATGTTGGAGACAAAATTCAACGCGGCGGGACTTTTCTTTACTCAGCACGTTATCCTGAATTTGCGACAGAAGAAGGACAATTAAAGGGAATTGAACAGCTGAATAAGTTTGGTATTGAAGGACTCGTTGTGATCGGTGGGGATGGTTCTTACCACGGAGCGCTTGCTTTAACCAGACACGGTTATCCGGCAGTGGGGATTCCAGGTACAATTGATAATGATATCCCTGGAACTGATTTTACGATCGGCTTTGATACAGCTACGAATACAATATTGGATTCATTAGACCGTATCCGTGATACGGCAACTTCACATGTCCGTACATTTATCATTGAAGTAATGGGACGCGATGCAGGTGATATTGCTTTGTGGGCTGGTGTAGCCGGCGGAGCTGATGAAATTATCATTCCTGAACATGACTTTCATATGGATAAGGTTGCAAAACGTATTCAAGAAGGACGCGATCGTGGGAAAAAACATTGCTTAATCGTTGTAGCTGAAGGCGTAATGGGCGGTAATGAATTTGCTGAAAAACTTAAAGAGTATGGCGACTTCCATACAAGAGTTTCCATTCTTGGACACGTTGCACGTGGTGGTTCGCCAAGTGCCAGAGATCGCGTGTTAGCTAGTAAGTTCGGTGGTTTTGCAGTTGAACTTTTACAAGAAGGCAAAGGCGGACTATGTGTTGGTATGCTTGATAATAAAGTCGTGGCCTCAGATATCGTTGATACGTTAGAAAACGGTCAACACCAACCAGATCTTTCACTTTATGACTTGAACCAAGAATTATCATTTTAGTATTTTTCTTATGGAAATTGAGCAAAATTGTTATGCTATTTTAAATAAACGAATAGGAGTAGGTTATTAATGAAAAAAACAAAAATCGTTAGTACGTTAGGACCAGCTAGTAATTCGATCGATACGATCACAAAATTGATTGAAGCCGGTGCGAATGTTTTCCGTTTCAACTTTTCTCACGGTGATCACGACGAACATTTAGACCGAATGGACAAAGTCCGTCAAGCTGTCGAAAAGACTGGAATAGATGTAGGGATTCTTCTAGATACAAAAGGTGCTGAAATTCGCACAACCCCCCAAGCAACTGAAACAGGTAAAATTCCATTTGAAATTGGCGATGCTGTACGTATTGCTATGGATCCAGATCTAGAAGGTACGAAAGAAAAAATCTCTGTGACCTATGAAGGACTTTATGATGACGTTCATGAAGGAGGTCATATTTTATTCGATGATGGTTTAATTGACATGTTGATCTTAGAAAAAGATGACACCAATCGGGAACTAGTTACCGAAGTTCAAAACCCAGGTATTTTAGGCTCACGTAAAGGTGTTAACGCACCTGGCGTTTCCATCAGCTTACCAGGAATTACTGATAAAGATGCCGATGATATCCGTTTTGGCTTAAAACATGATATCAACTATATCGCAGCAAGCTTTGTCCGCAAAGCTCAAGATGTATTGGATATACGAGAAATTTTAGAAGACACTGGAATGACTCACGTTCAAATTTTCCCTAAAATTGAATCACAAGAAGGTATCGACAACATCGATGAAATCTTGAAAGTTTCAGATGGTATTATGGTTGCTCGTGGTGATATGGGTGTTGAAATTCCTTCTGAATTAGTTCCAATGGTGCAAAAAGATATCATCAAAAAATGTAATGCTGCAGGAAAATCAGTTATTACAGCTACTCAAATGCTAGAATCAATGCAAGAAAATCCACGTCCAACTCGCGCAGAAGCTTCAGACGTTGCCAATGCAGTGTTTGACGGAACCGATGCAACGATGCTTTCAGGAGAATCAGCTAACGGAAGCTATCCGGTTGAAGCTGTTACAACTATGGCACGTATTGACGTAGAGGCAGAAAAATCGATGCTACGTCTTGGTTCTTACCAAATTAACCAATTCGACAAAACAGATGTGACGGAAACAATTGGTCTTTCCGTAGCACGTGCAGCTAAAAATTTAGGTGTTAAATGTATTGTGGCTGCTACAGAATCCGGTCACACTGCCAAAATGATCTCTAAATATCGTCCAGATGCTGATATTTTAGCTGTAACTTTTGATGAACATACAAAACGTGGTTTGATGTTAAATTGGGGCGTTTATCCAACAGTGACAGAAAAGCCTAGTACAACTGATGATATGTTTGAATTAGCAACGAAAAAGACTTTAGAGTTAGGCTTTGCCCAAGAAGGAGATTTGATTCTTATTACAGCAGGGGTGCCGGTAGGAGAACGCGGTACAACCAATGTTATGAAGATCCAAATGATTGGTTCAAAACTAATCGAAGCTCAAGGTGTGGGTGGCCATTCAGTAGTAGCTAATACAGTAGTAGCGAAAACAGCTGAAGAAGCTGTTGCTAAAGCAAAAGACGGTATGGTTTTAGTTGTTCCATCAACAGATAAAGAATATATGCCAGCAATTGAAAAGGCCGCTGCGTTAGTAGTAGAAGAAGGCGGATTGACTTCTCATGCGGCAGTTGTTGGTGTTGCTCAAGACTTGCCAGTTATTGTAGGCGCACAAGATGCCCTAAATGTTATTAAAGAAGGCGAATTAGTTACAATCGATCCTCGACGCGGGATTGTTTATCGCGGAGAAACGATGGCTATCTAATTTTCATTAAAAAGGGTGACAAGAAAATTCCGTTGACAAAGGTAGTTTCCGTCTGTATAATAGCTTTTGTTGCTTAGGGGTGAAACAAATGAAATGGTCTTTAGCAGAATTAAGAAAATACCAAGAAACACCGCTGCAGTTTAATGAGACACTTAACCTTAAAAACGAATTAATGAATCGAGACAAACAAATTTTAGATCTCACGCCTGTGGGTGTCGAAGGTTTGGTTGTGGTAGAAGAGAATGACTATATTTTACACTATACGGTTGCAACAACTATCACTTTACCATCGTCTCGTTCACTTGAACCTGTAGTATTACCGATGAATTTCTCAGTAGATGAAGTGTTTATGACACCAGAGCAATATGAACAGTTAGACGAATCAGTTCAAGCTGAAGAAATTTTGCTACTAGAAAAGCAACAGCTGGATTTAAGTGATTCAGTTGCTGATAATATTTTACTTGAAATTCCTGTACAAGTGCTCACTGAAGAAGAAAAACAATCCGGTACGATGCCTTCTGGTGAAGACTGGGCTGTAATTTCAGAAGATGAGTACAATAAACAAAAAGAAGCGGAAAAAGAGGAAGCAATTGATCCTCGCCTGGCAGATTTATCCTTAATTTTAGAAGATTTAAAAGAGGATGAAACGTAAGATTACTTTAAGTAAACCCTGAATAGGCAGAAATCACTACAAGGAGGTGCAGTAAATGGCAGTACCAGCTAGAAAAACTTCAAAATCAAAAAAAGCAAAACGCCGTACACATCATAAAATAATGACAAACGGGTTAAATGAATGCCCAAATTGTGGTGAAATGAAAAAAAGCCACCACGTATGTGCAAATTGTGGCTACTATGATGGTAAAGATGTTACCGCAAAAGAAGAAGCATAGTGTATTTTAAATACAAGATGAAAATAAACCTTAGGCTGAACTAAAGTCTAAGGTTTTTTCTTATTTATTGAGTATTTTCAAATTTGGGTGCTCTCTTAGTTTGTAAAGAGATAAGTTATTTTTTTTGATGGTATATAACTTTTTTGCGTTCAATTACAAACATGTGTTAAACCCGCCTTATGAAATATCAAACGTGAAAACAATGAAAAATCTACAGTTTTCTTTGAATGAAATTATTTTTACGCTATAATGGTATTGATTTATCAATTTTAGTAATTTTTAGGAGGACTATAAATGACAAAACAACAAGTTGGCGTTGTCGGTATGGCCGTGATGGGGAAAAACTTGGCCTTAAATATTGAAAGCCGCGGATATTCCGTCGCGCTATATAATCGTACTGGCTCTAAAACAGAAGATGTGATTCAAGAACATCCAGATAAAAATTTAAAGGGTACGTATAGCGTGGAAGAATTTGTTCAGGCGATCGAAAAGCCTCGTCGCATCCTCTTAATGGTCAAAGCTGGTAAAGGTACTGACGCGACAATTCAAGCGCTTCTGCCTCACCTAGACCAAGGCGATGTATTAATCGATGGTGGGAATACATTTTTTGAAAATACCATGCGCAGAAATGCTGAATTGGCCGATTCAGGGATTAATTTCATCGGTACCGGCGTTTCTGGCGGCGAAGAAGGCGCACTAAAGGGTCCTTCGATTATGCCAGGTGGACAAAAAGAAGCGTATGATTTAGTGGCACCAATCCTAGAAAGGATTGCTGCCAAAGCTGACGATGGGACGCCTTGCGTGACGTATATTGGCCCGAATGGCGCTGGCCACTATGTGAAAATGGTCCATAACGGTATTGAGTATGGTGACATGCAATTAATCGCTGAATCCTATGATTTAATGAAAAATGTGCTAGGTTTATCGGTTGAAGAAATGGCTGATATTTTTGCAGAGTGGAATCAAGGTGAATTGGATAGCTACTTGATTGATATTACTGCAGAAGTTTTAACACGTAAAGATGATGAAGGCACAGGGAAACCTATTGTGGATGTGATCTTAGATGCAGCAGGCAATAAAGGTACCGGAAAATGGACTAGTCAAAGCTCATTGGATTTAGGTGTGCCGTTGCCATTGATTACTGAATCTGTTTTTGCTCGTTATATTTCAGCTTACAAAGAAGAACGTGTGCAAGCGAGCCAAGTGTTAAAGAAAACGCCAGAATATTCTTATACAGGCGATAAAAAAGATTTGATTGAAAAAATTCGCCAAGCCCTATATTTCAGTAAAATTATGAGTTATGCGCAAGGATTCGCACAACTTCGGGCAGCTTCTAAAGAGTATGAATGGGATCTGCCATTTGGTGAAATCGCGAAAATTTGGCGCGCTGGCTGTATTATTCGTGCACAATTTCTACAAAAAATCACAGATGCTTATGATAAGAACCCGACAATTGATAATCTGCTATTAGATGATTATTTCAAAGATATTGCGGAAAAATATCAACAATCTGTACGAGACGTTATTGCTGTAGCTGTGCAAGCAGGAGTTCCTGTGCCAGCCCTTTCCTCAGCGATTGCTTATTTTGATTCTTATCGGGCAGAAAAATTACCTGCTAATCTGATTCAAGCTCAACGCGATTACTTTGGTGCTCATACGTATGAACGAGTAGACAAAGAAGGAATCTTCCACTACTCTTGGTATGATGAACAATAAGAAAAATGACGATTAACAAAGAAAGAGATGAGTCCATTCTAATTTTTTTGGACGAATCTCTTTTTTATTTTGTAAGTACGTGATAAACTCTGTATAGTGTTTTATTGGTAATACAATAAATGGAAACGAAAAAAGGAGAATAAAATTTAATGAGCGGCATTCTAATAATTGAAGACGAGAAAAATTTAGCTCGATTTGTAGAATTAGAATTAAAGCATGAAGGCTATGATACCGAGGTCCATTATAATGGACGAACTGGCTTAGATGCGGCATTAAATAGTGATTGGGACGCAATTTTGTTAGATTTGATGTTACCAGAGTTAAATGGTTTAGAGATATGTCGCAGGGTTCGTCAAATTAAAAATACGCCAATTATTATGATGACCGCTCGCGATTCGGTGATTGATCGTGTTTCTGGGTTGGATCATGGCGCTGATGATTATATTGTCAAACCATTTGCAATTGAAGAACTTTTGGCACGTTTGCGCGCATTGTTACGACGCGTTGATATTGAAGGAGATAAAAATTCAGGCAAACAAACGACGCTTAATTATCGTGACTTAGTGATAGAAAAAGAAAACCGAGTAGTAAGACGCGGTTCAGAAGTCATTGAACTAACCAAACGTGAGTATGAACTTTTACTAACTTTAATGGAAAATGTAAATGTGGTCTTAGCAAGAGATGTTTTACTAAAAAAAGTTTGGGGATATCAAACAGAAATTGAAACCAACGTTGTTGATGTTTATATTCGTTATTTGCGTAATAAAATAGACATCCCAGGAGAAGAAAGTTATATACAAACAGTACGTGGTACGGGATACGTGATGCGATCGTGAAAAGAAAAAATACAGAAAGAAAAGAACTTAGAAAACCCACTTTAACAATGAAATGGGCTTTTGCGAGTTCTTTCTTTATATTTATCGTTATTACTGTTTTTGCCGTTATTACATATAAAACAGCAGTAAATCTTATGATAGAAAGAGAGCAACAGGATGCAGAACAGACAACTTATGAAGCTGTTTCGCACTTAGCTGATGCTAACCAACAACTAGACAAAGAAACTTCCTATAAAAATTTGGTTGAATTTCCTGATATAAATCAAGATCTAACAGAAGAAAATGAAGATAGCGCTACTGTTGTTTCTGAATTAGGTCAGCCCAATTTAAGTTTGTATGTTTATGATTTACAAGAAAATTTAGTTTTTAGAACGGGTGAACAAGAGTTAGCTTTACGCTCACAAGAAGCAAAGGAACCTACAATTATAACAAATGAAGAAAAGCCAGGATTTCTGCTTATTCAACCTGTTTATTCAAAAGAGACAAGAGAAAAAATTGGTTATGCCCAGGCTTTTTATGAGCTATCTTCATTTTATAACATTCGAAACCGTCTGCTGATGACTTTGATTGTGTTAGAAGTTTTGTTTTTGCTTGTAAGTAGTGCTCTGGGCTATTTATTGTCCGCTCATTTATTGAAGCCTTTAAAAACATTGCGCAATACCATGGAAAGTATACAAAAAGATCCGCAATCGACTATTCACGCACCTGAACCAAAGAGTCAGGATGAACTGGCCGATTTATCTGATATCTTTAACAACATGTTGGATCGGATGCGTTCTTATACTGAACAACAAGAACAATTTGTTGAAGATGTATCACATGAACTGCGTACACCCGTAGCTGTTATAGAAGGACATTTAAATATGTTGAAACGTTGGGGCAAAGATGACCCAGAAATTTTAGAAGAATCTATTGATGCAAGTGTACAAGAAATTAGTCGAATGAAAACGCTGGTCCAAGAGATGTTGGATCTTTCACGTGCTGAACAAGTTGACATTTATTATAAAAATGAAACAGCACCAGCCAGAGAGATTGTTTACCAAGTGTTTAATAACTTTAAAATGTTGTATCCTGAATTTAGATTTACCATCGATGATGATTTACAGGAAGAAAAGACGGTGCAAATTTACCGCGATCATTTCGAACAAATTTTAATTATTATTATGGATAATGCGATAAAGTATTCTACTGAGCGCAAGGAAGTACACCTTTCTATTTCTAGCAATCAACAAGAACTTGAGTTAGCGATTCAAGACTTTGGCGAAGGCATCACTCAAGAAAATATCAATAAGATTTTTCATCGTTTCTATCGGGTAGACAAAGCTAGAGCTCGGACTAAAGGCGGTAATGGCTTAGGCTTGTCGATTGTAAAGAAATTATTGGATAGCTATAAAGGACAAATTATGGCAGAAAGTAGTTTGGGACAAGGGACAATTTTCAGAGTCAGTCTCCCATTAGTTCAAGATGACATATCGCAAAAATAAAGAAACGAATTATTAACTTTAATTTCTTGGGAAATATGAGAAACAATAACAATTAAGCGAACTTTAGAAACGAACTAGCTATAAAAGTTCGTTTCTAAAGTTTTTATTTATTTCATTGATTTTTATTGTTGATTTTTATCGAAAGAATTGCTATATTAGTAAATGTCCTTGTTAAGTCGATTAAGTTTTTTATTAATGAACTTTAAAAAAAGTTATTGACGAGTTTAAGAACAAGTGATATTATAACAAAGGCGTTAAGTTAAACGCGTTATATGAGCCACGTAACAGTATTAAGTTAGCGCGAGATTTTATATCAAACTTTCAAAAAAAGTATTGACAAAAACTTGTCACGCTGATAAGATATAAAAGTTGCTACGGCGACAAACAGTAGACCTTTGAAAACTGAACAAAGCAAGCAAACGAACCAATGTGTAGGGCGCTTCTAAAAGAAGCAACAAACATTAACAACAACGCAAGCAAGACGCAAGCGTAAAAGTAACAAGAGCTGAAACGATCAACGGTGTTGATCGATCAAATTCAAGATGAGAGTTTGATCCTGGCTCAGGACGAACGCTGGCGGCGTGCCTAATACATGCAAGTCGAACGCTGCTTCGATCGAAACTTCGGTTTCTTTTGAAGCGGAGTGGCGGACGGGTGAGTAACACGTGGGGAACCTATCCATCAGCGGGGGATAACACTTGGAAACAGGTGCTAATACCGCATAAGGCTTTCTTTCGCCTGAAAGAAAGCTAAAAGGCGCTTTTTGCGTCACTGATGGCTGGTCCCGCGGTGCATTAGCCAGTTGGTGAGGTAACGGCTCACCAAAGCAACGATGCATAGCCGACCTGAGAGGGTGATCGGCCACACTGGGACTGAGACACGGCCCAGACTCCTACGGGAGGCAGCAGTAGGGAATCTTCGGCAATGGACGAAAGTCTGACCGAGCAACGCCGCGTGAGTGAAGAAGGTTTTCGGATCGTAAAGCTCTGTTGTCAGTAAAGAACAGGAAAAAGAGGCAATGCTTTTTCTATGACGGTAGCTGACCAGAAAGCCACGGCTAACTACGTGCCAGCAGCCGCGGTAATACGTAGGTGGCAAGCGTTGTCCGGATTTATTGGGCGTAAAGCGAGCGCAGGCGGTGATTTAAGTCTGATGTGAAAGCCCCGGCTCAACCGGGAGGGTCATTGGAAACTGGATCACTTGAGTGCAGAAGAGGAGAGTGGAATTCCATGTGTAGCGGTGAAATGCGTAGATATATGGAGGAACACCAGTGGCGAAGGCGGCTCTCTGGTCTGTAACTGACGCTGAGGCTCGAAAGCGTGGGTAGCAAACAGGATTAGATACCCTGGTAGTCCACGCCGTAAACGATGAGTGCTAAGTGTTGGAGGGTTTCCGCCCTTCAGTGCTGCAGTTAACGCATTAAGCACTCCGCCTGGGGAGTACGACCGCAAGGTTGAAACTCAAAGGAATTGACGGGGCCCGCACAAGCGGTGGAGCATGTGGTTTAATTCGAAGCAACGCGAAGAACCTTACCAGGTCTTGACATCCTTTGACCACGCGAGAGATCGCGTTTCCCCTTCGGGGCAAAGTGACAGGTGGTGCATGGTTGTCGTCAGCTCGTGTCGTGAGATGTTGGGTTAAGTCCCGCAACGAGCGCAACCCTTATTGTTAGTTGCCAGCATTCAGTTGGGCACTCTAGCAAGACTGCCGGTGACAAACCGGAGGAAGGTGGGGATGACGTCAAATCATCATGCCCCTTATGACCTGGGCTACACACGTGCTACAATGGGAAGTACAACGAGCAAGCCAAGCCGCAAGGCCGCGCGAATCTCTGAAAGCTTCTCTCAGTTCGGATTGCAGGCTGCAACTCGCCTGCATGAAGCCGGAATCGCTAGTAATCGCGGATCAGCATGCCGCGGTGAATCCGTTCCCGGGCCTTGTACACACCGCCCGTCACACCACGAGAGTTTGTAACACCCAAAGTCGGTGCGGCAACCTCATTAGAGGAGCCAGCCGCCTAAGGTGGGATGAATGATTGGGGTGAAGTCGTAACAAGGTAGCCGTATCGGAAGGTGCGGCTGGATCACCTCCTTTCTAAGGAAAAATTACGGAAGTTTTACACATCGTTTGCGCTTTGTTCAGTTTTGAGAGGTCTACTCTCAAACTTTGGTTCTTTGAAAACTGGATAGAAAAACAACAATCAACACCAACCGAGAATCGCGTTGAACGCGTTTTTGAAAGAGCTCAAAAAAGAAAGCGGCCATCGATGGGCTTTTATCGCTAAAAGTACAGAACCATCGTTGGTCCCTCGACTGCAAGGTCGAGTAAGGTTAAGTAGAAAAGGGCACACGGTGAATGCCTTGGCACTAGGAGCCGATGAAGGACGGGACCAACACCGATATGCTCTGGGGAGCTGTAAGTAAGCTAGGATCCAGAGATTTCCGAATGGGGAAACCCCGCATTTTTAATCGAATGTGGCTTGATCTGTGAATACATAGCAGGCAAGCGGTAGACGCAGGGAACTGAAACATCTTAGTACCTGCAGGAAGAAAAAGAAAACTCGATTCCCTGAGTAGCGGCGAGCGAAACGGGAAGAGCCCAAACCAGGATGCTTGCATCTTGGGGTTGTAGGACGTTAACAGCACAAGAAAAAGGGCAGCCAAAGGATCTGGAACGATCCGCCAGAGCGGGTAAGAGCCCGTAGGCGAAGGCCGGCAACTTGTTTTAACGGATCCTGAGTACGGCGGCACACGCGAAATGCCGTCGGAAACCGGGAGGACCATCTCCCAAGGCTAAATACTCCCTAGTGACCGATAGTGAACCAGTACCGTGAGGGAAAGGTGAAAAGCACCCGGAAGGGGAGTGAAAGAGATCCTGAAACCGTGTGCTTACAACAAGTTAGAGCCCGTTAATGGGTGATAGCGTGCCTTTTGCAGAATGAACCGGCGAGTTGCGTTGGCTGGCGAGGTTAAGTCGTAAAAAGACGGAGCCGCAGCGAAAGCGAGTCTGAAATGGGCGCTTTGAGTCAGTCGACGCAGACCCGAAACCAGGTGATCTACCCATGTCCAGGTTGAAGGTGCGGTAAAACGCACTGGAGGACCGAACCCACGTACGTTGAAAAGTGCGGGGATGAGGTGTGGGTAGCGGAGAAATTCCAAACGAACTTGGAGATAGCTGGTTCTCTCCGAAATAGCTTTAGGGCTAGCGTCGAGGAACGAATGATGGAGGTAGAGCACTGTTTGGACGAGGGGCCCCTTTCGGGTTACCGAATGCAGATAAACTCCGAATGCCATTCATTTTGCCTCGGCAGTCAGACGGTGAGTGATAAGATCCATCGTCGAAAGGGAAACAGCCCAGACCACCAGCTAAGGCCCTAAATGTATGTTAAGTGGAAAAGGAGGTGGGGTTGCTCAGACAACTAGGATGTTGGCTCAGAAGCAGCCATCATTGAAAGAGTGCGTAATAGCTCACTAGTCGAGTGACCCTGCGCCGAAAATTTACCGGGGCTAAACATACTGCCGAAGCTGTGGAATGCACCTTTAGGTGCATTGGTAGGAGAGCGTTCTAAGGGCAGAGAAGGCAGATTGTAAGGACTGCTGGAGCGCTTAGAAGTGAGAATGCCGGTATGAGTAGCGAAAGACAGGTGAGAATCCTGTCCACCGTAAGACTAAGGTTTCCTGGGGAAGGCTCGTCCGCCCAGGGTTAGTCGGGACCTAAGCTGAGGCCGAAAGGCGTAGGCGATGGCCAACAGGTTGATATTCCTGTACCTGTTGTCTTCATTTGAGTGATGGAGGGACGCAGGAGGCAAAAGAAAGCAGACGAATGGAAAGGTCTGTCCAAGCAGTGAGTCGGAGAAAGAGTGAAAGGCTTTTTCTTGTCAACGACCAGCTGTGACGGGGAGGGAAATTTAAGTACCGAAGTTCTGGCGTCACACTGCCAAGAAAAACTTCTAGCAAGAAGGCAATGGCCCGTACCGCAAACCGACACAGGTAGTCGAGGAGAGTATCCTCAGGTGAGCGAGCGAACTCTCGTTAAGGAACTCGGCAAAATGACCCCGTAACTTCGGGAGAAGGGGTGCTGCTCTAACGAGCAGCCGCAGTGAATAGGCCCAAGCGACTGTTTATCAAAAACACAGGTCTCTGCAAAATCGTAAGATGACGTATAGGGGCTGACGCCTGCCCGGTGCTGGAAGGTTAAGAGGAGTGCTTAGCGTAAGCGAAGGTACGAATTGAAGCCCCAGTAAACGGCGGCCGTAACTATAACGGTCCTAAGGTAGCGAAATTCCTTGTCGGGTAAGTTCCGACCCGCACGAAAGGCGTAACGATTTGGGCACTGTCTCAACGAGAGACTCGGTGAAATTTTAGTACCTGTGAAAATGCAGGTTACCCGCGACAGGACGGAAAGACCCCATGGAGCTTTACTGTAATTTGATATTGCGTGTCTGTACCGCATGTACAGGATAGGTAGGAGCCGTAGAATTCGGGACGCGAGTCTCGAAGGAGGCATCAGTGGGATACTACCCTTGCGTTATGGCCACTCTAACCCGCGCCACTTAGCGTGGCGGGAGACAGTGTCAGATGGGCAGTTTGACTGGGGCGGTCGCCTCCCAAAAGGTAACGGAGGCGCCCCAAGGTTCCCTCAGAATGGTTGGAAATCATTCAACGAGTGTAAAGGCAGAAGGGAGCTTGACTGCGAGACAGACAAGTCGAGCAGGGACGAAAGTCGGGCTTAGTGATCCGGTGGTTCCGCATGGAAGGGCCATCGCTCAACGGATAAAAGCTACCCTGGGGATAACAGGCTTATCTCCCCCAAGAGTCCACATCGACGGGGAGGTTTGGCACCTCGATGTCGGCTCGTCGCATCCTGGGGCTGTAGTCGGTCCCAAGGGTTGGGCTGTTCGCCCATTAAAGCGGCACGCGAGCTGGGTTCAGAACGTCGTGAGACAGTTCGGTCCCTATCCGTCGCGGGCGTAGGAAATTTGCGAGGCGCTGTCCTTAGTACGAGAGGACCGGGATGGACCTACCGCTGGTGTACCAGTTGTCGTGCCAACGGCATCGCTGGGTAGCTATGTAGGGCAGGAATAAACGCTGAAAGCATCTAAGCGTGAAGTCCCCCTCAAGATGAGATTTCCCCTTTCTTCAAAGAAAGTAAGATCCCTGAGAGAAGATCAGGTAGATAGGTCCGAAGTGGAAGACCCGTGAGGGTTGGAGCGGACGGATACTAATCGATCGAGGACTTAACCACAGGTTCAAGAGTTTTCGGTTGCGAATGGAGGTTGTTTTTCATCCAGTTTTGAGAGAACGAAAGGTTCACTCAACATGATTTTGTGTGTGGTGGCGATCGCAAGAAGGAGACACCTGTTCCCATGCCGAACACAGTCGTTAAGCTTCTTAGCGCCAATTGTAGTGAGGGGTTATCCCCTTGTGAGAGTCGGACGTCGCCACGCGGAAAATCATTATTCCGGCATAGCTCAGTTGGTAGTAGCGCATGACTGTTAATCATGATGTCGTAGGTTCGAGTCCTACTGCCGGAGTTCTCAAATGAGAAATTTGAAGAGTATGGGCTTCTTTGAGCTTGGAGAGTTGTCCGAGAGGCCGAAGGAGCATGATTGGAAATCATGTAGATGGTATTCACTGTCTCAAGGGTTCGAATCCCTTACTCTCCGTAACCAAGTTTGGTCCGTTGGTCAAGTGGTTAAGACACCGCCCTTTCACGGCGGTATCACGGGTTCGAATCCCGTACGGACCATTAACTGATACTCGGAGGTTTAGCTCAGCTGGGAGAGCATCTGCCTTACAAGCAGAGGGTCATAGGTTCGAGCCCTATAACCTCCATACGGTCTGGTAGTTCAGCTGGTTAGAATGCCTGCCTGTCACGCAGGAGGTCGCGGGTTCGAGTCCCGTCCAGACCGTTGTTATAAGTGTTGCAGTATTGGATCGGTAGCTCAGTCGGTAGAGCAACGGATTGAA
Organism: Tetragenococcus koreensis; assembly: GCF_003795145.1. Lineage (GTDB taxonomy): Bacteria > Bacillota > Bacilli > Lactobacillales > Enterococcaceae > Tetragenococcus > Tetragenococcus koreensis. The sequence continues at coordinate 171,642 of NZ_CP027786.1, forward strand.
GCTCCGTGTGTCGGCAGTTCGATTCTGTCCCGATCCATTATGGAGGAGTAGCGAAGTGGCTAAACGCGGCGGACTGTAAATCCGCTCCTTCGGGTTCAAAGGTTCGAATCCTTTCTCCTCCATTTATAGGGACATAGTTCAATGGTAGAACAACGGTCTCCAAAACCGTCGATGCGGGTTCAACTCCTGCTGTCCCTGCCATGGCGAATATGGCGAAGTGGTTAACGCACCGGATTGTGGCTCCGGCACGCGTGGGTTCGATCCCCACTATTCGCCCTTATTATTGGGATATAGCCAAGCGGTAAGGCAACGGACTTTGACTCCGTCATGCGCTGGTTCGAATCCAGCTATCCCAGTTAGTTATCCTATTGAAAAGTAGGAATCCTAATAGTATAATGGCGGTATAGCCAAGTGGTAAGGCAGAGGTCTGCAAAACCTTTATCACCGGTTCAAATCCGGTTACCGCCTTAGTACTAAATAATATCTTGCCGGCGTGGCGGAATTGGCAGACGCGCTGGACTCAAAATCCAGTGCCCGTTAAGGGCGTGTCGGTTCGACCCCGACCGCCGGTATTCTAACACCAACGTATTTTTACGTTGGTGTTTTTCTTTATTGATTAAAAGCCTCTAAAGACGTTGGTTTAACAATATCTTTAGAGACTTTTATTTTGTCTAGTACGCTGTTTACCAGGGAATGTGGAGCGTGCTTATTTTGTTGTTTATTCCCAACCTTGGAGTTCAGCCCAGTGAGATTGAATTTCTCCAGACGTCGCTTTTCTTCCTTGCTCAGCTTCGAATGCTTCTTGCCATTGATCGGCTTCTTCTCTCATTCCTTCTAGTTTTTCTTCATCTTCTTCTGGTTCATAGCTTTGCTCTTCTTCCATTTCTTTTTCAGATAAATAATCATCTAAATCAGTATAATAAGTTCCGTCATTTTCTGCTGGATTACCATACCACTTGTTCGATGTATATTCACCAATTTCATCTTCTGTAAGGCCGGCTTCTTTCGCTTCCCAATAATCATCTTGCGCTTCCGATTCTGTATCTCTCTCAGGAGCTCCTTCAATATCTTGTTTTTCGTTTTCCACTACTTCTGGCTCTTTTTCAGCAGCAGCTTCATCGTCCCAGTATTCATCCTTATTTTCCTTAGGTCCAGGAATTTCTTCTAAGTCTTTTAGGTCAATTTCATAAGGGTCAGAATATTCTTCTGTTTCTGGATTGACAAGCATTTGTAGTTGTACAGGTTCTTCTTTGTTGTCCAAACCAAAGGCATTGATAATTTCAACTTCTTTGCCAGGTTTTAAATCATTGGACACTGCATTTTCTTTATCTACTTGTTCATTGTAAGTATCAACATCATCTTCCGGTCCAAAAGCATCAGTTGAGTAATAATCATTCGATAGATCAACTTCTGATGTATCATTTTCTTGTGTAGCTGTGACAATCAAATCCAACATTTCTTGAGGGTTGATGTTTTCCTCTAATTTATTTTTTAAAGTATATGTGACATATAGACCAGGACTGTTCTCCATGGGACTGTTAATTATTTTTGCATCTTCATAAGTTAACGTGAAAGAGTCATTATCGAATACACCGTCTTTAAATGTTGATTCTGGTTCTTCTTCAGTCGTTTCTGTTGTGGGTTGTTCTGTACTTTGTGCACTTACTTCTTCATTGTTGTTCGAAGTACATGCTACCAAACTAAAACTGGATATCAATAAAACGCCTAATAAGTATTTTTTCATTTCATTCCTTCTTTCTAGCTATTTAAATATAAATAAACCATGACCTACAAACTATTTATAACAATTTTTTATTATGAAGAAAGTAATGTACGTTATTTAATGAGGTGATACTTTCTCTAAATAATAAAATTGAGCAGTGAATAACTCGGCTAGGTTTAAATTATAGTTTTGTACACCCATTTTAAGGATACCAAACGCAAGTTATGTTTTTCAAGATAAACTTTGTTTTAAAGTCCTTTAAATGGAGCTGGGGAAAAGTATGCATAATAAAAAGAGAAGCTTATCATACGGAAAAACGTACAGTATAATTTCTATTATTAGCGGTAAGCATAGAAATTGTACTGTACGATGTTTAATGCCTCTGTTAGAAATGCTAATACTACTTTTTATTTTTGTGAACAAAACTCTTTTAGAAAATAACTTGGAATATCCGAATTGATCAACTATTCAGTTTCCTTTTATGAACAGAAATCGTTCCATCTGCGTTAAAAATAAGGATATCGTTATTTTCTGTTAAAATTCCTCCATATTTTCTTCGATAATACTCGATGGCGTCATTAAATGTTTTGGAGGTTACATTCAAAAAATCAACGCAATCTTGAGTTGTTTCACATCCATTATCAAAACATTTTAATATATCGTCTGCAGTGACGACTAAAGTCGCTCCCACATCACGAGCTTTACGTTCTTGTTTTCGTTTCTCATTTGTATCCTGTGCAATAATATCTCCAGCACTTGTTAAATAGTGTCCAATTTCTTCAGACACCGTACTTGTTAGTTCTGTTTTTGTCTGATTAGGATTTAAGTAAATATAATTATCTACATTTAAGCCGCCTTGTTTTTTCGGCATATTATCATCATATACATAAGAAAGGTTTGAAAAAAGAGACATTAGTCCTTCTGCTTTATCCAAATAATCACTCCTTTTTATGTTTTTGTTTAATAAATTCAATATAGTTTAAAATGTCTTCCATTTCTTCTTCTGAAACGTCCTCATCTATATGAGCAGCTACTGTTTGACTTTTACTTTCAGGATTTTCATATTCTCTATTTCCTCTTCCTAGTAGGTAATCAGTAGAAACATCAAAATAATCAGCTAATTTTACGATAGTTTCTCGATCAGGATCATTTCTACTATTTTCAAAATGAGAATATGCTGCTCTAGATATTCCTAAGTAATCAGCAAGTCGTTGTTGAGTTTGATTTCTACTTGAGCGTAATTCTTTTAATTTTTGGCCAAACATTAAAAATCCCTCCTTTAACAATGATGATAACATATAACAGATACTTTTTGTATCTTATATGAATGAAAAGTTATAAAATGTATCTAAAAACTATTGACGTTACATATTGTATCTTGTATAGTGTATGTATCAGATACGGAACGTATCAAAAAGTGAGGTGTGTATATGAAATAAGTAATTAACGTGATGATTTAAAAGGAAGAGATATAGAATAGAATGTATCGGTTTTTTTACTGTTTTTGGGCCAAAGTAAATTTAGTGCTAAGAGAATTGTAAAAACTATAGTATATTTCAAAAGATATCAAAGCAAGCGTTTCAGTACTTTTTTATCAATTTATGATACATTATGTAACATAGAGTGAGGTGTTGGATAACATATAAAAAGAACAAAGTTGACAATTGCAAGAAAAAAATATTGTTTTATATGAAACAAGCGCAATGCCAAAAGCTGAAAGGGGGATAAGTAGATGGGTTTAGAAATTTTGAATGATCGCCTTGTTCCAATCATTGTAATAGCCTGTTTGATCGTTGGCTATGTGATTAAAACCACCCCGGTGCTACAGGTCGCTCGAGAGTACATTCCGTTTATCGTTTGTGTGCTAGGAGCTATTTTGGGTGGAACAGTAATCGGCGTAAGCGTTGAAGCTATCGTTATTGGTGCAGCCAGTGGCTTAGCTTCCACAGGCCTACATCAAGCATTTGCTAAAGTGCTGAATCTAAAAAAAGGGGAATAGGATGACGGACTATTTTCTTTTTTTAACAAAAAATGAAAGGAAATGATTAACGATGACATTACCAAAGACAGAGAAACAAATTAGAAAAGGAACACCACAAGTAGGAACTCCACCATTTAAGCAAATACATGCTCATTCAACGGGAAACCCTGATTCAACTGCGCAAAATGAAGCGGACTTTATGCAGACAAAAGATCTCAATACGGGTTTTTACACACATGTAGTAGGAAACGGTAGAGTGATCCAAGTTGCCCCCGTTAACCAGGGGAGCTGGGATGTTGGTGGAGATTGGAACAGTTGGGGTTATGCATCAATTGAATTGATCGAATCCCACCAGACTCGAGCTGAATTTGAAAAGGATTATAAAAATTATGTTGAATTGTTGCGTAAAGCAGCTAAAAACGCAGGTGTAGCAATTAGAGTTGACAGTGGCGAAGAGGGAATCCTATCGCATAGTTATTGTACACAACGTCAGCCGAATAACAAAAGCAATCATGTGGATCCATACCCTTATTTAGCCAAATGGGGTATTAGCGAAGCACAATTTAAAAAAGATGTAGAAAGCGGTGAAATAACCGGTGGTGGTAACAACAATATTCCTCGTCAAATCGTAGTTGATGGACAATGGGGCAATGATTGTACAAAACGTCTACAAGAATATTTCGGCACAAAACCGATTGATGGGATCATCAGTGGACAAATCAAAACAAGTGCGAACGCTAATGTTTATTCAGCTCAATGGGGTACAGGCGGTTCCAACGTTGTTCGTGCAATCCAAAAACAATTAGGCTTGGTTCAAGATGGAAATATTGGTTCAGGAACTGTTAAAGCGATGCAAAAACATTACGGTACAGCTCAAGATGGTATTATTTCGCCAGTTTCTGACATGGTTAAAGAAATGCAAAGGGCTTTGAATAAAGGTAAATTTTAATGATGAAAGCCGTTCCTTAATTGGAGCGGTTTTTATTTGATAAAAAGTTATTGTTGCTTAATAAGATGAATGACTGTTTTTTCATCTATTCATTATTTTGTATTATATATTTTGCTAACCTATAGTAAACTATAAGTAGTAAAAATCGATAATTCTCTTACAACAAAAATACGAAAAAATGGAGGGGATTAATATAGAAATTGACGTTTTTAAAAACAGTAGTCCACACTGGGAAAAACTTGCTGAAAAGATCGAGCAAGTAAATTGGGGTGCGGCGAAATATCTTGCCAATCGAATGCGCAAGGACTTTAAAGACTGGGAAAGCGTTATTGTAGCTATTGATGAAGACAAGATTGCAGGTTTTTGTTCGATTGTAAAGCAGGATATTGCTAGATTAAGTTATACGCCTTATATTGCAACAGTATATGTTGATCCTGCTTACAGAGGACAGCACTTATCCGCCAAAATGATTACAAAAGCTGAAGCCCAACTACAACACTTAAATTTTTCAGAAGTTTACATTCTTTCAGGGCTTGAGAATTTTTATGAAAAACTTGGCTATAAACCAGTGGGGAAAACAAGAGATATGTTTGACCGTAAGATGACGACTTTCTGTAAAAAACTTACTGACTAGACAAAACTGTTGCAGTATTTTTTCGTAAAACACTTAGTTCATGATGTTATGAGTCGTCAAAAATGAAAAGCGCACCTGTTTCTTCCAAAATTAGAGGAAATAGGCGCGCTTTTTCTAATTGTTCCATTTATCGCTTGTTTGTTTTTCGATAGCGTTATTCCATATTCAGTTTATTTTAAAACAATTTGGCCAATAGATTCATCTAGATCGACTTTCTTATCTTCATCTATCTCTAATGAATCGATCAAGTCTTGTGAGAGGGTAATAAAGATAATATCAGTATTTTTGCGATGGGTGCTAATATAATCTAAGTCCATTTCAGTTAGCAGGTCACCAGCTTTAACTTTTTGGTCCTGTTCGACAAATGTTTGAAAACCATGACCATTTAAATCGATTGTATCAATCCCCATGTGTACTAAATATTCAATATCATTTTCATCTTTGATACCGATTGCATGTTTTGTGGGAAATAAACTTACAATTTTTCCATTAACCGGTGAATGAACTTTTCCCTCTGACGGAGCAATCGCAAAGCCATCACCTAAAGTTTTCTTTGAGTAGATTTCATCGTCCACTTCCTCAATCTCTTTTAATCCACCTTTTGCTAATGGATAAAGAGGAATTGCGGAGCCTTTAGTTGTTTTTTGATTGTTAGTTGTCTTTTTTTGACCATTATTTTTTAAAGTAGGTGTTTTAGAAGTGTTACTTATGCCAAATAATCCAGCAATTGATAAGTGAATACTTCTATCTGTGCTAAGTTGACGAAAGGTTGGGTTGAATTTGTTAATCATAAAGTGAAAGACAAGATAGAACATGATAAACGAAATTGTTCCTAAAAAAGTTAAAGATAGTAAATTTTCACGAGTACTTGTTAATAAATTCCAAGAAAGCAATAAACTAAACGAACTAAAGAAAACGAGGACAGCATCTATTTTTAACCAGGTGTCAAACAAAGTATATAATGGTTTAAGTTTAGAAAAAACCTTGTCTTTCATGCTAGATCACCTTTCTTCTTATTTTTAACAAAGTTACTTTATCATCATCTTTTACTATATTCTAATATAATTGTTTTCTAATGTAAATAAATTAGTTTCGAATGAAACTTAATTTCTTTCGTTAGTACTATTTTGTGTTATTATACTATGTAAAAGTGGACTGAACTATAAAATAGCACTGCCAATGATAACTTAAAGCTTCAGAGAAATATGATACAATGATAATAATATGAAAAACTTGCTTAAATTAAAGGAGGAGAAGGATGCAATCGGTTATTTTTGATTTTAATGGGACTTTATTTAGTGATTCGGCGTTGCATGAACGTGCTTGGCAACAATTTATTCAAGGTCTAATTGGTCGTAAATTTACTAAGGAAGAATTTGATCAAATCCACGGACGCACCAATCATCTAAATATGGAAAGAATTTTAGGAAAGAAGCTTACGGAAGAAGAAGCTAACAAGTTGTCGGAAGAAAAAGAAGCGTTCTATCGCCAACTAGTACTAAAAGAACAACAAACACAGCTAATCGCAGGAGTAACTAATTATTTTGATTACTTACAAGACAACCACCAACCAATGAACATTGCGACCGTTTCTCCCAAAGTCAATCTGGATTTTTATTTCGAATTGTTCCATTTAGATCGCTGGTTTGATTATAAGAAAGTCGTTTATAACGATGGTTTGTTAGAAAGTAAGCCCGCACCTGATTTTTATGTCCAAGCTGCTTTGAATGTGGGGGCAGATCCTAAAGAAATGATTATTTTTGAAGATTCACCGATTGGGTTACAAGGTGCTTATAATGCTCAGGCGAAGCGAATTATTGCTGTGGCAACCGATAATAATCATGAAAAATTGAAAAAAACAGGATTAGTGGATTTTGTTATCGATGACTTTACCGACCCGCGGGTTAAGAAAATCGTTTAAAATCATTGGTTTAACTTATTTATCCATTCCAAAAGATTGTTGGAGGGAAAATTATGAATCTGAAGTATCCTGAAATTGACGAGGTTTTTCAATATATTTAGAACCTTTTACAAATGGAAAATTCAAAGGATTAACAAATAAGCAGATAAGTGCTAGAGTGAGTGACATTTTTACCATATGAAATGTGTGCCATTAAATGATGCAAAAAAGATAAACACGGCAAATTTTGCTTGTGTCTGTCTTTTTTCTTTACTTTGATGTTACCAGCTAGGAAATATAATAGCTCTAATAGACCCAAATTTTGCTATTAAGTTTGAAAAACATTTGAAAATTTTATTAATTAGCTAGATATGATAATTACTTGTTTACCTGAGACGTTTGCAAAATTACCGTAGTTATGATTATCATATGATAGTAGATTACAATTTGTTACAAAACAAAGGAGATATCAGATGGCATTAGATGAACAAGACATTTTATCGGCGGTCAAAGACGAGACAGAATTATTTTGGATAAATGATGAATTATTACCGGTACAAGAAGCTAACAAAAAAACCGAGTACTCACTTGAGGATATTCAAGACGCGGAGGCTCGTTTACAAAGGTTTTCTAGTTTTATAAGAAAAGCGTATCCTGAGACTGAAGCGACTTCTGGAATTATTGAGTCAAGTATAACTGAAATACCGGATATGAAATCATTTTTAGATGAAAAGTATAATAAAGTCCTTAAAGGGTCTTTTTATTTGAAATGCGATGACCAATTACCAATTTCTGGTACAGTAAAAGCAAGAGGTGCTATCTATGAGGTATTGAAACATGCTGAAAACTTAGCACTAGAAAATGGATTGTTAGCTAGTACAAAAGAAGATTATTCTGTATTTGCTTCACCAGAATTTCAAGGTTTTTTCTCCAATTATAATTTAACTGTAGGAACTACAGGAAACTTAGGGATTAGTGTAGGCACAATGGGGAGAAAATTAGGTTTTGATGTGACGGTTCATATGTCAATAGAAGCAAAAGCATGGAAAAAGCAATATTTACGTGATTTAGGGGTTAATGTTATCGAGCATGAATCAAATTTTTCTCTTGCTGTTAATAAAGGACGGGAACTTTCAGAGGCAGATCCTCAAAGCTATTTTGTGGATGATGAGCATTCTGAGTCGCTATTTTTGGGATATACGGTGGGTGGATATCGTATGAAAAAACAATTAGATCAAAAAGGCATCAAGGTGGATGCAGACCATCCGCTATTTGTCTACCTGCCCTGCGGTATCGGAGGAGCTCCTAGCGGTGTTACATTTGGGCTCAAACAAGCATTTGGAGATCATGTTCATTGCATTTTTGCTGAACCAACAAAGATGCCCAGCATGTTAGTTGGTTTAGAATCTCATCAATTTAATAATATTTCTGTAGAAGATATTGGCCTAGGCGGTTCAACAGTAGCTGATGGATTGGCAGTTCCAAGGACTTCAGCACTTGTTTCCAAGTTGATTCGTTATTACTTTAGTGCAGGCTATACTTTACAAGACGAATCGTTCCAACGTTTATTATGGAATCTATACGAAACAGAAGCGATTTTCTTAGAACCGGCAGCCGTTGCTGGAGTTGTGGGTCCTTATGCTTTAACAGTAACTCAAGAAGGTCAAAACTATATTAAGCAACATAGTCTTCAAAATAAATTAGCCAATGCTACACATATTGCATGGGCAACTGGTGGTTCTATGGTACCAGCAGATTACAGGGAAGATTTTATCGAAGAAGGAAAAAGAGCAGAAAAGGGTAAAATTAGCACGATAAAGGGATAATAGAGTAAAAATAAGAGTTTTTGAAATTTGACTCTATAAAATGGATAAAACATACGCTCTAATTTATTAGGTTAGGGCGTATGTTTTTATTTATACTTTAGCGTTAATTAAAAGGGGGCATTTACCTTACCAGACAAGAAATATTATAATTTTCTATAATGTCTCTAAAGTAGTCTAAATCTTCGGTATGAAGTTGAGGGACATCTTGCATTTCATATTTCCGATTCAAGTTTTCGTACTTTTTTTGTCCGAATTGATGGAAGGGTAATAGCTCTATCTTTGTGACGCCCATTTTATTAAATAAATGAGCGAACTGTTCGGCGTCTTCTGAGCTGTCGTTAAAATTAGGGATGACTGGGATTCGCACTGTTAAATTCTGATGCTCTTGCAAAGCACAACCTAAATTTTTTAAGATTAATTTGTTGGTAGCGCCGATTCCTTCCCGATGTTTTTTAGGATCATAATGTTTTACATCGAAATATAAGGCATCTACTTGTTGAATAAATTTTTCAAAAACTTGAGGTCTTGCTTGCCCTGTGGTTTCTGAAGCTGTGTGGATTCCTTTAGTTTTTAATTGTTTTAATAATTCAGTCGCAAATTCTGCTTGATACAACACTTCGCCGCCTGAAAGCGTAACGCCACCGCCAGACTCTTCATAAAAAGGAAGATCTTTCATGACTTCATCGATGATTTCATCAATTGTTTTATACTCACCTATAGTCGTATATTTTTTCTGCTGATTATTCCACATTTTTTCGGGTTTACCACTTTGCGATTCTGGATTAGCACACCAATAACACCGTAAAGGACAACCTTTAAAAAAAACGACTGTACGGATGCCAGGACCGTCATGAATACTGAACTTTTGAATATTAAAAATACAAGCTTGTAATGAAGTTCGTGTTGGCATATAAATCCCCTTCTTTTTTATTCACGTTTAGTTTATCACATGAATTAACAAACGTAAACATTTTATGTTACGAACGAAAGCAAAACCATGAAAAATTGTTAGGAATGTGTAAATATGGTATTCTTAATAAAATAAAAGTGAGGGATGACGATGTCTCGAGTAGAAGAAATTATTTCTATAGTAAGTGAAAATAAAAAAATAGAAGTCAATGAATTGGCCGAGTTGTTGCAAGTATCACGAGTGACTATTCGAAAAGATTTAGATAAATTAGAAGCTCGAGGGATACTTCATCGGCAACATGGTTTTGCTGTTTTAAATAATCAAGACGATATTAATTATCGTTTGGCAATTAACTATGACTTAAAAAGGAAAATCGCAAAAGAAGCAGCCAAATTAGTCAAAGATGGCGAAACTGTGATGATTGAATCTGGTTCAACTTGTACGCTGTTGGCGGTAGAGTTAGCGCATCATAAGAGGGATGTCACGATCATTACGAATTCCAATTTTATTGCCTCTTATATTAGAAAAGCTGAATCCGTTAAAATTTTACTGATTGGCGGGGAATATCAAAAAGATTCGCAAGTAAACGTAGGGCCTTTAGTAAAAAAAGTAATCAGCGATTTTCATGTAGACAAGTTGTTTGTGGGAATTGATGGATTCGATGAACAAAGAGGGTTTACCGGCAGTGATATCACTCGTAGTGACACGGCCAATACCATGATGACTTCAGCTGACAATACGATTGTTTTAACTGATTCTAGTAAATTTTCCCAAGTAGGGGTGGTTTCAGAATTTGCTTTTGAAGATATTTCTAAGGTGTATACAGATAGTCGTATCGCAAAAGAAAAAGTTAAATTTTTAGAAAAACAAGGGATTAAAGTTGTGACGGTTTAATTAAATAACTTGCTGGAAAAGAGCTAACCAACTTATGTTTAGTTCTTTTTTGTGCTAGTTTATTACCTAAGCGTAAAATTTAGTAAGACAAGGCTTATAGTAACAGGAGGCAATTTCTTTCATACATCCCACCGTTATTCATAATTATTGGAGGCACATCAAGGAAGTTACCTCCAATAATTTAACGATTGGTGTTACATCGTGGAAGTTACCTCCAATAACATATCGATTGGAGGCACATCGTAGAAGTAGGCACCAATAATTTACCGATTGGAGGTATATCGTTTAATGTCCCACCAATATGTTTACAGATTGGGGGAACGTCGTTTGATATCCCACTAATCGCTTTGTCATTTAAAGCTACACTGCTATTTTTTTAAACATAAGGACCCAATTTTCATACATGCTCTTACTACTTCTTTTTGAACTTTGTGAATAAATGTGCTATATTTGTTACGAAAGAAACTTTTATTAGTTTCAAACGAAAAAAGGAGAATTGCTATGGGGATTCAGTTAAAAGAAAGAGCAACGAATGAACCGCCACATTTTGGATTACTGACCGATCGTATGGATGAATATCGTGAAGCTGTATTAGAGAAGAAGCCTTATATTTGTGCTGAACGCGCTCTGTTAGCCACTGAGGCTTATAAGGAAAATCAAAACCAACCCAATGTCCTCAAACGTGCCTTGATGTTGCAAAATATTTTACAAAAAATGTCGATTTATATTGAAGATGAAACATTGATTGTCGGTAACCAAGCTGGTTCCAATCGAGATGCTCCGATTTTCCCAGAATACACCTTAGATTTTGTAATGGATGAATTAGATAAGTTTGAAAAACGAGACGGCGATGTGTTTTATATCACAGAAAACACTAAAGAACAGCTCCGTTCTATCGCTCCTTTCTGGGAGAATAATAATTTACGTGCTAGAGCAGGGGCTTTGCTGCCAGAAGAAGTACAAGTTTTTATGGAAACTGGCTTTTTTGGAATGGAAGGAAAGATGAATTCTGGCGATGCTCATTTAGCTGTCGACTATCAAAAGCTACTTGAAATTGGTTTAAAAGGATATAAAGAACGTACCTTAAACGCCAAAGCAGGTTTAGATTTAACCAAGCCAGAAAATATTGAAAAATACCATTTTTACAACGCCGTTTTAATTGTAATTGATGCTGTGAAAAATTTCGCAGAGCGTTATGCCAAATTAGCCAAAGAAATGGCGAAAACAGCTAATACACAACGTCAGACAGAATTACTTGAAATAAGCCGTATTTGTGCCAAAGTTCCTTACGAATCAGCAGAAACCTTTACAGAAGCGATTCAAGCGACTTGGTTTATTCAGCTAATTCTACAAATTGAATCAAACGGCCATTCATTGTCTTATGGACGATTTGACCAATATATGTATCCATTTTTAAAAGCGGATTTAGAAAAAGATGTGATTACAGAGGACGAAGCCGTGGAACTATTAACCAATCTTTGGATCAAGACATTGACGATCAACAAAGTTCGCAGTCAATCACATACTTATAGTAGTGCAGGTAGTCCTTTATATCAAAACGTTACGGTAGGTGGGCAAACAAAAGATAAAAAAGATGCAGTCAATAAACTTTCTTTTTTAGTTTTGCGCAGTGTGGCTCAAACAAAATTACCGCAACCTAACTTAACGGTGCGCTATCATGCTGGATTAAACCAAGAGTTTATGAACGAAGCGATAGAAGTAATGAAGTTAGGATTTGGTATGCCGGCTTTTAATAGTGATGAAGTGATTATTCCATCCTTTATCAAGTTTGGGGTGGCTGAAGAAGATGCCTATGATTACAGTGCCATTGGTTGTGTTGAAACAGCTGTACCTGGTAAATGGGGCTATCGTTGTACGGGCATGAGCTACATGAATTTTCCTAAAATTTTGATGATTGCGATGAATGATGGGATTGATCCAGTATCAGATCGTCGTTTTACACAAAGTTATGGCTATTTTAAAGACATGGAAACTTTTGCAGAACTAGAAGATGCTTGGGATAAGACAGTAAGAGAATTAACGCGAATGAGCGTTATTGTTGAAAACGCCATTGATTTAGGGATTGAAAAAGAAGTCCCAGACATTCTTTGCTCTGCTTTGACAGAAGATTGTATCGGTCGCGGAAAGACAATCAAAGAAGGTGGCGCCGTTTATGATTTTATTTCAGGATTGCAAGTAGGTATTGCCAATCTTGCTGATTCACTAGCTGCGATCAAAAAATTAGTCTTTGAAGAAGGCAAAGTAACTCAAGAGGAGCTTTGGGAAGCGTTGATGACAGAATGGGCAAGTAAAAGAAGCCAAGAAATTCAGCAAATGATTATCCATGATGTACCTAAATATGGCAATGATGAAGATTATACTGATCAGTTAGCGACCAAAGCCTATGTCAGTTATATTGATGAAATCAAAAAATATCCGAATACTCGTTATGGACGAGGTCCTATTGGAGGTATTCGTTATTCTGGAACTTCCTCGATTTCAGCTAATGTAGGACAAGGTCGCGGCACCATGGCGACGCCAGACGGACGTAAGGCATGGGCGCCATTAGCAGAAGGATGTTCACCATCTCATAATATGGACCAAAATGGCCCGACTGCTGTATTGAAGACTGTGGCAAAATTACCTACAGAGGATATTTTAGGTGGTGTCCTGCTTAATCAGAAAGTAAATCCACAAACACTAGCTAAAGAAGAAGACAAACAAAAATTAATTATGTTGTTGCAGACTTTCTTCAATCGACTAAAAGGTTATCACATTCAATACAATGTAGTATCGAGGAAGACTTTAATTGACGCACAAAAACATCCAGATAAACATCGTGATTTGATTGTACGCGTTGCTGGATACTCTGCTTTCTTCAATGTATTATCAAAAGCTACCCAGGATGACATCATTGAACGAACAGAGCATGCAGTTTAAAAATTATTAGGTGAGGGCGGCTAAAATTTAAGCCGCTCTTATTATTTTTCTTAAAAGTTGGTAAATATTAGTTAATGCTTATGAAAGCGTTTTTATTGAAAGCTAAAAATGTTAAAATGAAGTTGAAAGAAAATAATGAGGTGACCAATATGCATCAAGAAATTTGGCAGCGGTTTATTAATGGAGATGAAAAAATTGTAAACAGTTTACCAGAAAAAATTGCTGATTCTTGGCAAATATGTTATGCGAATCAAGTGGATCCTTATCTTCATAAACCGCGCAAAGTGATGACGGCACAGGAGTTGAAAAGTCAACGAGAAAAACATCAGGAGTTAATTCAACTCGTTAAAAAAGAAGTAGTTAAATTGCAAAATCATTTAGAAATGAAGTTACCGCTGTTTGTTCTAACGGATGAAGTTGGTAACATTTTGTGGCGCGATGGTAGTCCTCGTTCAAAAGGCTATGCCAATGATATCTTTTTTCAAGAAGGCAGTGGTTGGTCGGAATTAGGTGTAGGTACAAATGCGATTGGATTAGTCCTAAAAACGAAATCACAAGAATGGATCACTCTTGATGAACATTATTCTGTTGCTTCTAGAAGTTGGAGTTGTGCTGCTTCTCCGATTTTTGATGAAGAAAATCAATTAGTTGCTGTACTTGATATTTCTACCTATCAGAATAATTCATCGAAAGACGCTCAATTATTATTAGGAGCTGTCACACAAAAAATAACAAATACAATCATTTATCGTTATTTAGAGCGCAAGAAGAGTCTACTTTATTATGTGGTTAAACATTCAGAAGATGAACTTTTATGTGATGAACATTTTCGTATTATATATGCTCCTGATAAATACGCAGATGAATTCCCAGTTAGCGATGATATTCGTAGATATTTAAACAATCAGTTGATTTACAAGCAAGAAGAAATCTATGTAGATGAAGAAGTAGTGGGTTACCGTTTCCTACTGAACGACCTTTCATCAGTTCAGAACAGTTTTTATTATACGGGCGTACCAAGTCAGAATGAAAACTATCAGAAGTTTTTGAAGAAAGCGGTGGTGTTTAGCACTAGTGATCTACCGGTTCATATTTATGGAGAAACGGGGAGTGGGAAAGAAATTATCGCCGAAACGATTCATTATAATAGTTCGAAAAAAAGCGGCCCACTTGTAGCACTGAACTGTGGAACATTGAATGAAGATCTACTAGAAAGTCAGTTATTTGGCTATGCTCCAGGTGCCTTTACTGGCGCAGATAGTAAAGGACATATAGGGAAAATTGAACAAGCTGATGGAGGTTCATTGTTTTTAGATGAAGTTGATAGTATGTCACAAAAAATGCAGACTGCTTTGTTGCGTGTGTTGGAAGACCAACAAGTAACACCAATCAATGGTTTACCTAAGAAAGTTGACTTTCGTTTAATTACTGCGAGCAATCATAATTTAAAACAAGCTGTTACTGAACAACGTTTTCGCCAAGATTTATTTTATCGTATCTACGTCGGACAATTAACGATTCCACCATTACGAGAGCGTTTGACAGATATTCGTCCGTTGATCCGAGATTTTTGTGCGCGAAAAAAATGGATAATCAACTGGCAAGAAGAGATCTTTCAGGTAGCTAAAAATTATGCTTGGTATGGAAATATACGTGAGTTCAACAACTTTTTAGAACGTCTTTATGTTTTCTATTCGTCAGAGCGACCATCTAAACAAGAAATTTGTGAACTAATTGAAAGCGGAAGCTTGCAAACATTAGACATAAAGACAAATAGCGAGAAACAGGCGATCGAAAGAGCTTTAGAAAAAGAAAAGTTTCATATATCAAATACAGCTAAGAGATTAGGTTTTTCACGTGCAACACTTTATCGAAAAATGAAAGCATATAATATGAAGTAACCCAGCCGCAAACAACTGAAAGATATTTTGTTGTTTGCGGTTATTTTGTGTGAGACAAAATGAAACAACGTGTTTCATCTCTCATGTAGTTAAACATCCGTCTATTTTTTATCAAAAAAATTGTGAAAAAACCACTTGTCTAAATAATTACTATGATAGATATTTTTTAATTTTTAATAGAGAGTTAACCTTAATTTGTGAAAAATATATTTTATTCTACAGTTTTTTTAACTTGGTATAAAAATTGCTTCTATATAAATGAAAGATGGTAAAGAAGATTGATGTTTTAGCAATTTAGCAAGAGGAGGTTTAGTGAAAATGGCAGATTACGATCTGGTTGTTATTGGTTCTGGCCCAGGTGGTTACGTAAGTGCGATCAAAGCAGCTCAAAAAAGGAAAAAGACGGCAGTGATCGAGGCAAAAAATATCGGCGGAGCGTGCTTGAATGTAGGGTGTATTCCATCAAAAAGTTACTTAACCCATGCGCAATGGCTTTTGTCTGCAGAACAAGCGAATCAATATGGTTTGCAGGTTAATAAAGAAACACTTGATTTTGCTAAAATGGTTCAGCGTAAAGACCAAGTTGTACAGACTCTACGAGGAGGGATCGAGCACTTATTTCAAAAGTATAAAATCGATTATATAGAGGGGACCGCTTCATTTGATCAAAAGCAACAACTGTTTGTAAATGGAGAAAAAATCAGCTATACAAATGTACTTTTAGCTTGTGGTAGTCACCCATTTGTCCCTCCAATTAACGAAGTTGATAAAGTGGATTTTCTAACAACTGACACGTTTTTTAACCTAGAAGAATTACCAAAAGAATTAACGGTGCTCGGTGGCGGTATAGTTGCTATTGAACTAGCATTTGCCATGAAACCTTTAGGTGTAAAAGTAAATTTAATTGAAGTTGCGCCGGATATTTTATTAACAGAAGATAGCACAGCTAGGCAAACAATGAAGAAAAAGTTGCAGCAAATGAAAATCGATGTGACCACTCAAGCAAAAATCGAGAAAGTGGAAAAAGATGCTGTTGTATTATCAGACGGAACAAAAAAATATTTTGAACAGTTATTAATCGCTACGGGTAGACAAGCAAATTTGGAAGTTCCGCAACAATTGGGTTTAAAGTTGGATGAAGCAGGACACTTTGTTAAAGTAGACCAGCACTATCAAACCAGTAAAAAAGGAATTTATGCTATTGGGGATATGATCGGTGGTTTCCAATTAGCACATGCTGCAAGTGCGGAAGGACTACGTGCAGTAGAAGCAATCTGTGGAGGAGCAACCTATCCAGTTGATCAAAATACGATTCCACGTTGTTTATATACAGATCCAGAAGTTGCAAGTTTTGGTTTAAGCGAAGAAGAGGCCAAAGAAAACTATGATGTGACCGTCAAAAGCTTTCCCTTTGCTGGCAACGGCAAAGCACTAGCTTCTGTAGAAACAGAAGGTTTTGTCAAAATTATTAGTGAACAAAAGTACCAGCAAATTTTAGGTGCAGTAGTAGTTGGCAGTCATGCAACAGAAATGATTCACACGATTTTAGCAGTGAAAGAATCTGAAGGGACCGTTGATGAATTAGCTCAGACAATTTTTGCTCACCCAACATTGTCTGAAGTTATTGGGGAAGATGCAAATAGTATCATTGATCAAGCTATCCATGGATAAAGGGAGGAAATTTACATGAAAAAAATAAATAAAGAACGAGCAAAATGGATATTGCAAAAAATGGAAGACATTCGGCATTTTGAAGCCGCTGCTAAAAAACTTTTCGCAGCTGGTGATATTCCGGGATTTGTTCATTTGTACGCAGGTGAAGAAGCTATTGCGACCGGCGTTTGTGCCCATCTGTCAGAAAATGACTCAATTACGAGTACACATCGGGGTCACGGTCATTGTATTGCTAAAGGCTGTGACTTAAAAGGGATGATGGCAGAGATTTTAGGCCGAAAAACGGGCCTATGTAAAGGTAAGGGAGGTTCCATGCATATCGCTGATATCGATAAGGGAATGCTTGGTGCTAACGGCATTGTTGGTGGAGGTATAACACTAGCAACTGGCGCTGGATTGCGTAACCAATATTTGAAAACAAAAGATGTTGCCGTATGTTTTTTTGGTGACGGGGCATCAAATGAAGGAAGTTTTCATGAAGGCTTGAACCTTGCTTCTATTTGGAAATTGCCAGTTGTTTTTATCAATGAAAATAATATGTATGGTGAAGGAACGCCTCATCAATATGCTTCAAGTACCGAAACGATTTCAGAACGAGCGGTTGCTTATGATATGCCTGGAGAAACTATCGACGGTAAAGACGTGGTTGCCGTATATGAAGCAGCGGGAAAAGCTATTGATCGTGCTCGTAAAGGTAATGGACCTACATTGATTGAATGTTTAACTTACCGAGATCATGGGCACTTTGAAGGGGACGAACAAAAATATAAAGCACGTGAAGGAAAAGAAAAAGAATTAGCCGACCGTAATTCTGTTGATGAGTTTAAAGACTACGCTCTTAAAGAAAAATTATTAAGCAAAAAAGATATTGAAAATATCAATAAGCAATCAGAAGAAGACGTACAAGAAGCAATTGATTTTGCTGAAAATAGTTCAATTCCCGAACCAGAATCACTATATGAAGATGTTTTTGCTGAATAATTAAAAAAGGAGAGAGTAATATGGCTAGACAAATTACTATGATGCAAGCAATAAATGAAGCTTTAGAGCAAGCAATGGATAAAGATGAAAACGTATTTTTGATAGGTGAAGACCAATCCGGTGGCGCGACAGTTGAGCATTTAGAAGAAGAAAATGAGGATGCCTTTGGTGGTGTTTTTGGAGTAACTAGCGGGCTAATGGGGAAATTTGGACGTGAGCGAGTAATGGATACACCAATTGCTGAGAATGGTTATATGGGAACAGCTGTCGGCGCTGCAGCGACTGGATTACGTCCCGTAGTAGAGCTAATGTTTAATGACTTTATTGGTTACTGTCTTGATACCATCTTAACGCAAGGCTCAAAAATGCGTTATATGTTTGGCGGTAAGGCTAAAGTTCCTTTAACCATTCGTACGACTCATGGCGCCGGAGCGGGTGCCGCAGCTCAACACTCGGGTTCATACTATGGCCTATTCGGTGCTATCCCGGGCGTCAAAGTTGTTGTGCCATCGAACGCTTATGATGCCAAAGGTTTATTGCTTTCGGCGATTGAAGAAGATAATATGGTCGTTTTTTCAGAAGATAAAACGCTTTTAGGTACTAAAGAAGTTGTCCCCGAAGACTACTATAAAGTAGAAATTGGCAAAGCTAAAGTAAAACGTGAAGGCACAGATATAACCATTGTTACGATTGGGAAAATGCTTTACGTAGCCTTAGATTTAGCCGAAAAATTAGAAAAAGAAAGTGTATCTGTTGAAGTAATTGATCTTATGACAGTTTCACCTTGGGACCAAGATACAGTAATCGAATCAATTAAGAAAACAGGTCGCTTAGCTATAATTGACGAAGCAAATCCACATAATAATACAGCGACTGATATTGCTTCAGTTATCGGAGATAAAGCATTTGATTACCTTGATGGCCCTATCAAATGTATCTGTGCACCAGATACTCCCGTACCATTTGCCTCGAATTTAGAGCAGCTGTATCTTCCTAATGTAGATCGCGTAATGGATACAGCTTCTGAAATTATTGAGGATTTAAAACAATAAAGGAGGCGAAAAAGTATGGCAACAGAAATTATCATGCCAACGTTAGGTTTAACGATGACAGAAGGTACGGTAGACGCTTGGCTGAAAGATGAAGGAGATCAAGTTGAAAAAGGGGAAGCAGTATGTACGATCAGCTCAGAAAAACTCAGCCAGGATGTTGAAGCACCAGAAGAAGGAACGCTTATAAAAATATTAGTTCCCACAGGTGAAGTAGCTCCTTGTAAAGATGCGATTGGTTTAATCGGCGAAGCTGGTGAAGAGGTTTCTTCAGAAACTGAAAAAGAAGACACGACCGAAGAAACTCCAAAAGAAGAACCATCAGACAAAAGAACTGAACCTGTAAAACCGAAAGATGAAAAAGCAAAGGGCGATCGGATTTTTATTACTCCGTTAGCTAGAAAAGTTGCTAAAGAAAAAGGCATCGATTATTCTCAAATCAAAGGTACTGGCGGCAATGGACGGATCACACGACGTGATGTCGAAATGTTCCAACCTCAAGAAGAAAGCGTCACAGCTACGACAGTAACCTCAGCGGGTGCTGGTTTAACTGGTATGAGGAAAACGATTGCACAACGTATGACATCAAGTCTACAAAATACTGCTCAAGTAACAATTCAGCAAAAAGCTGACGTGACCCAATTGATGGCTTTCAGGAAAGAAATTAAAGAAAACGCTGGAATGCCGTTAACAGATGGGCAAATGAGCATAACCACTCTACTATCTAAAGCAACGATTTTAGCGTTACAGGTCACACCTAAAATGAATGCTTTATATCATGATGGCAAATTGGAAGAATTTGCTGAAGTTCACTTAGGTATGGCGGTGGCGCTGGATGAAGGATTAATTGTTCCAGTGGTACAAAACGCCGATAAAATGACGCTAACTGAGTTAGGTAAGACTTTAAATGATCGCATCGAAAAAACACAACAAGGAACGTTAGAAAGTGAAAATTATAGCGGTTCGACATTTACCATCACTAATCTAGGAAAAGGAGGCGCAGAATACTTCACCCCTATTTTGAATCCACCAGAAACAGGAATCTTAGGTGTCGGTTCTATGCTTAACGAATTAGTACTTGATGAAGAAGGACAAGTTGTCCAAAACCAAAAATTACCTTTAAGCTTAACGTTTGATCATCAAGTAATTGACGGCGCGCCTGCAGCTGACTTCTTAGGTAAGATAATCAGCTATCTGGAAAATCCATATTCACTAATTTTGTGAGAGTAAAAAAAGCAAACGAATGCTGACTTAATTTTTTAGCAACAGAAGCTACCATGAATTTAAGGAAAAACAGCATCAAAATGGTTGAATTATGTGGTGGACTTGGCGTTTTTAGTGCTACAAAAATCAAAAAAATCGTTGCTCCTAGGGACCGTTTACTTTGACAATCATCAAGATTTTTAAAAACAAAGTGGAGATAACTCACTTTAATAAGAAGAAGCTTGTAAAATGTAAAAGGTACATTATGCAAGCTTCTTTTGTTATAATTCAGTTGTTACAGTAAAAAATTACTAAGACCAAAAAAATTAAGTAAAAAGTGCACGTATAGAAATCGTTGAGAAAATTAGGTAAAGAAGAAGAGATTATTAAATACATTGAATTTATGAATAGTATTTGTTCAGTATATGATCCAATTAAAAATCCTATTAAATAATCATAAAAATTTAAGCTTTGTCACTAAAAAAATTGAGGACAGAATATAAGGAAATGGAGACAGTAGATAAAATGAAAATTGGGATCGAAAAATGAGTGAAGAACTATTCCTGATCTTTTTTCGCTTTATTATAAGCTTAATGAATAACGCTATTGCGTTTTGCTCTGGTTTTACGTCAATATTTTGGACACATTTTTCGAGAGTCTTTTTTCGAAACGAATCCACTCTCGAGAATGTCATCGTTTCCGCCTAATATCAAATGGAGAATCGTATTTGACATTAGGCGGAGACGATGACGAGCGGTTCTCGTGGATAAGTTCCTCAAAAAATGTGTAGGAGAAATCTAGCCCTACGCCAACATTTTTGCTTGATCTTCCGCTTGCTGGGGCGTTAAATAGTTGATATTGCCATGAATACGTTCGCGATTGTACCAACCGTTAATGTATTGGAATAAGGCGAGACGCGCTTCTTCAAAATTTCTGTAATGTCTCAAATAAACTTCTTCTTTTTTCAAAGTCGCATGAAAAGACTCAATGCCTGAATTATCATAGGGGGTTCCCTTACGACTGTAAGAATGACTTACATGATATTGAAGGAGAAGGTTTTCAAATTCATAACTTGTATATTGTGTGCCTAAATCTGTTTGAAGAATCAAATGTTTGCCATCTTTTAATTGTTGATTTTGCACGGCTTGATGAAAAGCGTCCACTACAATCGAAGTCGTCATTTGTTTGCCATAAGAATAGCCGATAATTTTACGAGAATACAAGTCCATGACAGAAGCCAAGTAAGTCCAGCCCTCTTTTTTTGTATGGATATAGGTGATATCTGCAGCCCATTTTTGGTTGATTGAAGTCGTAGAGAAATCTTGTTTTAAGAGATTTTCACGAGAGGTTACTTTTTCATGATTTGTCGCTGGCCGATATTTTTTTCGAATAATGGAATGAATCCCGAGTTCTCGCATCAACTTTTGAACGCGTTTTAAACCCACTTTCCAACCGTCTTGGGTTAACTTATAGGTAATTTTGGGAGCGCCGTAACGGTGCTTGCTTTTCTCGTAAATCTGTAGAATTTCTTGTTTTAATTGCTCGTTTTCTTGGCTCCTTTGGCTTGGACGACGATACTTGGAAGCATAGTACGTCGACTTCGATACCTCGAGCACGTCTGTTAATGTTCGCACGGGGTACTCCTGGCTTTCTTCCTCGATAAGGTCATAAAGGAACGAATCATCGGCTATTCTTTCGTGAATAGGGTGATAGCTTTTTTTAGGATATCATTCTCCTGTTTCAAACGATGCATTTCCTTCTCCATTTGTTGGAGTTCTGCTTGACTTTTTCCGGTTTCTTTATCCGGAGTATATGCTTTCTTCCATTTATAAATCGTTTGTTCCGCAATCCCATATTCACGCGCCAAAGAAGTCACACTTTGTCCTTGTTCATTCAATCGAAGGACCAATTCTCTTGTTTCTTGGTTATATTGCTTAGCCATCATTAGACATCCTTTCATAGAATATTATAGTACTCTACGAAAATGTGTCCATAAAACTAACCTAACACCACTCCTTGATCAGCAGCTGAATGAACTTTGTTTTCCTATTTCTTTAACTATTACTTACCTTTTTTGTAAGAAATCTTTATTTATTTGAATTTAGTAATGTTTTTTGTTTACAGTTGTTAGCTATCTGTTAGTGCAAATTTAATGTTAGAATTTAGCAACCCCTTATTTTTGTCGGTGTTATTAGGAAGACTATTTTAGTCAACTTCATGGTTAATAACGATTTTAAATTCATTTTTATTTGACTTAAAGTTCAGGTTAAGCTGTAAGATAGATTATAGAAAGATTTAGTTTTTATGCAATTGTAACTTTTGTAATCTTAAATTTGTTACTTGGAAGGCAGTGTAGTATTGGTCGCGATATGAAGTAAATCACTAGTAGGAGTGATTCTGAAATGAAAAAAAGCACTATTATTCTTTTACCACTTGCTTTTTTATTGGTTAGCTGTTCAACAAATGGCTCTGATGAAGAAACTGAAACGACTGATGTACCGCAGGCGACAGATAATACAGAAATTCTAACTGAAAATTTAGAGATTCCTTGGGCAATTGAAAAAGATAATGATACTTTTTACATGACTGAAAGAGAAGGTACGATTGTTCAATTAACAGATGGAAACCTCAATCGTCAGCAAGCCGTACTTGATGAACCAGTGTCTACTGCTTCTGAGGCCGGTCTGCTTGGATTTGTGTTAGCTCCTGACTTTTCAGAAACTAATGAAGCGTATGCGTATTATACGTATGAGAATGAAGAGGAGCAATTTAACCGGATTGTGCGGCTGCATTTGGATGATGGACAATGGCAAGAAGTAGAAGTATTAATAGATCGAATACCTAGCGGACCTTATCATCATGGTGGCAGATTAAAAATTGGTCCTGATGATATGCTTTATGCAACGACCGGAGATGCGGCGGATCCAGAGATAGCCCAGGATCTTGATTCTTTGGGTGGGAAAATTTTGAGATTAAACTTTGATGGTTCTATTCCTGAAGATAATCCTTTTCAAAATTCTTATGTATACAGCTATGGTCATCGTAATTCTCAAGGAATAACCTGGACGGAAGATGGAGAAATGTATGCTAGTGAGCACGGTGATAATGCAAACGATGAAGTGAACTTAATTGAAGCAGGAGAGAATTATGGTTGGCCACAAATTGAAGGGGAAGAAGGGCAAGAAGATATGGTAACACCCTTATTTACTTCTGGTGAAGATGAGACTTGGGCACCTGCAGGAGTAACTTACACAGATGAAAAATTATATGTTGCAGCTTTGCGTGGTAGCGCAGTTTTAGCATTTGATTTAGTAAGCAATGAGGTACAAACAGTTACTTCTGATTTTGGCCGCATTCGTGATACTTACATTGAAGGTGATGACTTATACTTTATAACCAATAATTTAGATGGTCGTGGTAGCGGTAGCGAAGGTGATGACCAGTTGATAAAAATGAATCTTTCGGAATAATTTAGTGCAAGACCGAATAAACTGACAAATAAAACTGAGAGTGATAAAGTTGAATTGGAAAGAGGGTTTGCATTTCAAGCACTCGAATGAAGTTGGTAACAGCTCGCAAGAAAATTTAGTTTATAAAATAAAAAGCAAGTTATGCGAAAGGGGAAAAGAAAATGAGTATTTTAACAGAACAATACACTTTATCTAATGGTGTAAAGATCCCTAAAATTGGCTTTGGTACTTGGTTAGTGGATGATGATAAAGTAGCTAAACCAGTAGAAGATGCAATAAAAGGCGGTTATCGTCACATTGACACCGCACAAGCCTACGAAAACGAGCATGGTGTAGGTGAAGGCATACGTAATTCCGGTGTGGCGCGTGAAGATATTTTTGTCACAACGAAACTAGCGGCTGAGATCAAGTCCTATCCTGAAGCAGTAGAGGCAATTGGTCAATCATTAAAAACAATGGGCGTCGATTACCTTGATATGATGATTATTCACAGCCCGCAACCTTGGAATGACTTCCGCTCTGGAGAACATTATTTTGAAGGGAATCTAGAAGCTTGGCATGCAATGGAAGAAGCTTATAATGATGGAAAAATTCGTGCCATTGGTGTTTCTAACTTCGAACAAGAAGACCTTGAAAACATTCTCGAAAATGGGACTATAAAACCAATGGTCAACCAGGTCCTTGCACATGTAAGTAATACACCTTTTGATTTAATTCAATATTGTCAAAAACATGACATTTTAGTTGAAGCTTATTCTCCAGTTGCCCATGGTGAAATACTAAATAATCAACAAATCAAAGAATTAGCAGAAAAGTATAACGTAAGTACGGCTCAATTGAGTATTCGTTATTGTTTACAATTAGGTTTATTACCATTACCTAAGTCAGAAAATCCAGATCATATACGCAGTAACGCTGAGTTAGATTTTGAGATCTCTGCAGAAGACTTGAATAAACTAAAACAAATGGAACGTATTAAAGATTATGGAGATGCTAGTTCTTTCCCTGTATTTGATCAAGGTTAAAAAGTCATTTACTGGTTAAGTTAGAAAGGAGCATTTTTATGAGTGGATGGAAACAAGAAGAACTTGATGCTATTGCTAAAGATGACAATTTGTATATATCTATCCCAAACGCTGATGGTTCAATGCATAAACCTACTTGGATTTGGATTGCACAAGCTGGAGATGATTTGTACTGTCGTGGCTACGCTGGTACAGATGCGCGCTGGCATCAATCAGCCAAAAGAGAAGGAAAGGGTCATATTTCTGTCGGCGGAGTAGAAAAAGACGTTCGTTTTGAATTCCCTACTGATAAAGAAACCAATGATCAGGTGGACGAAGGTTACCGTCAAAAATATGGAAATAGTTCTTATCTAAGTCCAATGATCACTGAAAAAGCACGGCAAGCCACTGTTCGGCTTATACCGGCTAATTAATAACTTAAAGAGCTTCTAATGACAAAAGCTTCTTACCAGAGTAAATAAAACTGGTAAGAAGCTTTTTTAGGTGTTTAACAATAATTGATCATCTTTTAATTTTGTTCCGCTATTTTGCTGGAAGAGATCCATCAATTGACCCACTGTAAGGTTTTCCTTTTCTTTTCCGGAAAGATCGACGACAATTCTTCCTTGATGTAACATAATCAATCGAGTCCCATATTGGAGGGCGTTTTCCATATCATGGGTTACCATAAATGCGGTTAATTGTTGTTCATCGATTAATTTTTCAGTTAAGTCCATCACTGTTTTAGAGGTTTTAGGATCAAGTGCTGCTGTGTGTTCATCTAATAAAATCAAATCAGGACGTTGTAATGTGGCCATTAAAAGTGTGATCGCTTGTCTTTGCCCCCCCGAAAGTAATCCGACTTCAGCAGTTAATCGGTCTTCTAGACCTAAATTTAATGTTTTCAACTGTTCTTTAAAAAAAGGACGATTGGCAGACTTAACGGCTAAACCAAATCCTCGACTCTGTCCTCTTTTTAAAGCCAAGGCCAAATTTTCTTCGACTGTCAAACGGACTGCTGTTCCTAATTTAGGATCTTGAAAGACCCGACTAATTGATTTTGCGCGTTTGATGACGGACTGTTTGGTGATATCTTTGCCATTTAATTGTATTTTGCCAGTTTTGGTAGGTAATGCGCCTGCAATACTATTAAGTAAAGTGGATTTTCCTGCACCATTTCCGCCGATGATGGTAATGAATTCACCGGGATTGATCGTAAGATCGATCCCTTTAAGAACGTGGTTTTCGTTATTGGTTCCTTCTTCAAAAACCTGATGCAAGTTTTCAATCGATAAGACTGGATTCATTTTGCTACACCTCCATTTACTTTTTTCTTTGAACCGAATTTCCCGCGAAACTGTCCTAAAGAAAGGCAGAGGACAAGGACAATCGCTGAAGCAATTTTTGAATCGGCTGGTTCTACGTCGAATTCAAATACAATCGCTAAAATGAAGCGGTAAATGATTGCACCTAAAACGACGGTAAATAGACGAAATAGTAACGGTTTATTACGAAAGATCACTTCAGCAATAATAATGGAGGCAAGTCCGATAACAATGGTGCCAACTCCAGAATTTAAATCAGCAAAAGAATTATTTTGAGCAATTAAGGCGCCAGATAGAGAAATACAACCATTAGAGATCATGTAACCGATCATCTTCATATTATCTGTATTGATACCATTGGCTTCACTCATTTCGATATTATCTCCCGTTGAACGAATCGCCAGTCCCAGTTCTGTTCGAAAGAAAAGAAACAATAGAAAAATGACAATCAATGAAAACAACGCGCCGACAATGATGGTGGCATTAATATTGGAAAGCCCCATTTCTTCTAAGGGAGAAAAAACTGTTTTTTCACCTAGAAGAGCGATATTCGGGGCATTCATAACTCTAGATGTGACGGAGTATAAGCCGGTCATAGTAATGATCCCTGCAAGCAGTGCCGGTATTTTTAGTTTTGTATGGAGTACCCCAGAAACAAGACCTGCCAGGATGCCACCGCCAAAACCAAACAAAGTAGCTGTCCAAGGAGAAAAGCCGTTGGTGATCGCAACTGCAGCTATACCTCCACCTAGAGGAAAGCTGCCTTCAGCTGTTAAGTCGGCGATATCTAAAATACGATAGGTGAGAAATACACCAATCGCAAGTAACGCCCAAACAACACCTTGGGAAGTTGCGGATTGTAAAATAATTCCTAAACTACTAATTGTCATATTTATTCCTCAAATCTAATAATTTTTTGGCAGTGATTGAGTTACTCTGGTTCTTTAATGCTGTCTGGATCGATGTCTAGTGCTTGTGCCATTTCTTCATTGACATGAAGTTTCAACTCGTTTGCTTCTTCGACCGGCATATCGCTAGGTTGTGCATCACCATCAAGAATTTTGGCCGCCATTTCTCCAGTTTGCTTACCTAGCGATGCGTAGTCAATCCCATAAGTTGCTAAAGCACCACCTTCAACTTGTTCGATTGAACCAGCGACAATTGGCGTTTTCGTTTCTTTAGCTACATCACCGATGACGGTAGCTGCACTGGCAAAAGTGTTATCAGTTGGTACATAAATACCGTCGACATCTTTAGCCAAACTAGTTGTTACTTGTTGCACGTCATTGGTAGTATTAGCCGTTAAAGTTTTGACTTCTACGCCAGCGTCCTCTAAAGCTTCTTGGGCTAAATCAGCTTGAATTTTTGAATTAGCTTCACCAGCGTTGTACATAATTCCGATAGATTCAGGTTCGTCAATAACACTTAAAAGCAAATCCGTTTGTTTTGCAATATCTGGCACCATATCAGTGGTCCCTGTTACATTGCGGCCGGGCTCTTCATCGGATTCTACTAGCTTAGCTTCGGCTAAGTCAGTAACTGCAGTGACTACAATCGGAATATCCGAAGTTTCGTTAGCTAATGATTGGGCTGCTGGCGTTGCAATTCCTAGTAATAAATCGGACTGGTCTTTGGCTAATTTTTCACTCATACTTTTTAGATTGTCTTGGTTGTTTTGAGCATTTTGATAATCAATTGTAAGATTTTCCCCTTCTTCGTAACCACCTTCAGCTAGCCCTTCTTTAAAGCCTTCATAAGCAGTATCTAAAGAATCGTGCTGGACTACTTGTAAAACCCCCACTTTTTTTGCCCC
Organism: Tetragenococcus koreensis; assembly: GCF_003795145.1. Classification (GTDB taxonomy): domain Bacteria; phylum Bacillota; class Bacilli; order Lactobacillales; family Enterococcaceae; genus Tetragenococcus; species Tetragenococcus koreensis. Next base: position 199,819 of record NZ_CP027786.1, read on the forward strand.
GTCTGCGTCTTAGTTGCCAGCAGCCTCGTTACCACATGCAGCTAAAGCTAAAGTACTTAATGCTGTTAAAACTAATAACCCACTCTTTTTCATTTCTTTTCCTCCTCAAATTTTATAAAATAAAAAACCATTTAGACAACAAGTCCAAATGGTTTGAAAAATAACTACATTCATTGTTTTATTTCAGCCATTTTGGAATTGTCCTTATGGCTAAAATCCACTAAAAATTGCTCTAGCCATAGTTAGATATAAAGGTGATAGCACCGCTCATATCCAAAAGGCTGGATATAAGCTTATCTAAAATAGCTAAAGTAAAAGTTATTCAATTGTGTTGGTAAGCTGTAAGGTTTGTTGTTCATAATTAACGCCTCCACATTGAATTGTTACTAAGTATAAAGAAGGCTTAGAGGAAAGTCAATATAAAAATCAAAATTTTCTGATTTTTTTGCCTGAAGAGAAACTCTTAAAGCAGGGCCGCTACTTTAAGAGTTAAAAAGTTATTCCTTATATTGTCGAATTGTATTGACTAATTTGGTAATGCTATAAGGTGTTTGATCGTGGAACTCATTTGTAATACTTGTATCTAATTGGTCGGAAAACATTGCTTCATATTGTTCGATCGATAATTTTGAGCGTTTCTTGAATTGCGTTTCATGTAACTTTTTCAATAAATGTTCTTGATACCCTTTAATGAGTCGCATGCTGAAGAATTCTGCAACTGAACCCGAACCATAGCTGAATAACCCGATTCGATCATTTGCTTGTAAGCTCTGAGAGTTTTCCAAAAGTGAAATCAATCCTAGATACAATGAACCTGTATACATATTGCCTGTTTTTCTGCTGTAAATCGTACTTTCTTCATAACGAGCAAACAAACGATCTTTTTCTTCTTCGGAAACGTCTGTTAAAATTGACGTTAAAGCTTTTTTTCCCATCTTTGTGTAAGGAATATGAAAAGTAAGTGCAGCATAATCAGATAAAGGGATGTGGTTTTTTTTGATATTTTCTGCCCAAACTTTTTGAAAAGATTGGATATAGGTTTCATTCGATAAGGCACCATCAACCAAAGGAAAGTCATGGCCAACCGGTCGCCAAAAATCATAAATATCTTGCGTCAACATCACATTGTCATCTTCAAAAGCTAAAATTTGTGGATCCGCACTGACTAACATCGCTACTGCACCAGCGCCTTGGGTGGGTTCACCACCAGACTCGAGGCCGTATTTTGCAATATCGGTTGCAATAACCAATACTTTTTTGTCAGGATGCAATAAAACATGATCTTTTGCAAATTGTAATCCGGCAGTAGCGCCGTAGCATGCTTCTTTAATTTCAAAAGAACGAGCGAAAGGTTGAATACCTAACAAGCGGTGCAATACTACCGCTGATGCTTTTGATTCATCAATTCCTGATTCAGTAGCGACAATCATCATATCAATTTGTGCTAAATCCTCAGAGCTTAAAATATGTTGTGCTGCATTGGCAGCAAAAGTAATAATGTCTTGTGATTTGGGGTTAATCGCCATTTGATCTTGGCCGATACCAATATGAAATTTAGCGGGGGCTACCGCACGAGCATTTGCAAGTTCTGTCATTTCAATGTAATAAGACGGAACAAAAAAACTGAGTTTATCTATACCAACGTTCATAATGTTCTCCTTTAAATAATTTATACATGGTTAAAATTAACATACTTTAGGTAAGTTTAGGGAAATTAAATTGATAATTTAAAGATTGTTAAAGATTGACTAGTAGGATGTAAGACGTAAAAAGAACCATTTGTTTTTTTTGTAAAGAATGCTATAGTTCATTTTGGAGGTGACAACGTGGAAGAAGTTGTAATCATTGATGCGTTAAGAACGCCCGTCGGTAAATATCGGGGTCGTTTAAGTCAATTATCAGCTGTGGAATTAGGAACAGCTGTGACCAAAGAACTTATCGATAAGAACCAAAAAGCGGCATCAGCAACCAAACAAGTCATTTTTGGTAATGTGTTACAAGCGGGCAATGGACAAAATCCAGCCAGGCAAATTACTTTAAATAGTGGGCTAGCTGAAGGTGTCTATGCCTCAACAATTAATGAGGTCTGTGGATCTGGAATGAAAGCTATTGCTTTAGCAGCACAAGCAATCCGATTAAACGAAGCTGAAGTAGTATTAGCTGGTGGCGTTGAAAGTATGAGTCAGGCACCTTATCTGAGTCGTTATGATCAACAAGAAGATACATATTCCCAGCCAAAACCAGTCATGCTTTCTGATGGCTTAACCGATGTTTTTAGTGGAAAACATATGGGACTTACCGCTGAAAATGTGGCGAATAAATTTAATATATCAAGAAAAATGCAGGACATATTTGCTCTGCGTTCGCAGGAAAAGGCAGCCTACGCTCAAGAAAACGGCTATTTCTCCGAAGAGATTCTACCGCTTCACATAGATGACGAAGTAGTGGAAAAAGATGAGGGCGTTAGAAAAGATACTTCTTTGGAAAAACTGGCACATTTAAAACCAGTATTTAAACCAGGTGGTACAGTGACGGCAGGAAATGCCTCAACGATCAATGATGGGGCTTCTGCAGTTATTCTCGCTTCAAAAAGCTTTGCTTTAGCAAATGATCTTTCCTATCTAGCAGTGCTTAAGGATGTGGTAGAAGTAGGAATCGATCCTAAAATTATGGGTGTTTCACCTGTTAAGGCCATCCATCAGTTATTTGAACGTAATTCTTTAAGCGTGGAAGAAATTGACCTTTTTGAAATCAATGAAGCTTTCGCTGCGTCTTCAATTGCTGTTCAACAGGAGTTAGGGATACCCGAAGAGAAAGTCAATCTTTGCGGCAGCGGTATTTCCCTCGGTCACGCAATTGGATCTACTGGTACGCGGATCATTACAACAGCTTGCCATCAATTAAACCGGATTGATGGACAGTATGCTGTTGTATCGCTATGTGTAGGCGGCGGGCTTGGATTAGCAGCTTTAATTGAACGGCCTAAAGAAAAAAAGACGTCGCGTTTTTATGAATTAACTAAACAAGAACGACTAGACACCTTAGTTTTCCAGCATAAAATTATGACTGAAACAGCTGACGAATTAAAACAAACGGCTTTGCCAGATAATATTGCGGAAAATTTGACGGAAAATCAAGTGAGTGAAATTTCTGTTCCTATGGGACTTTTAAAATCGATTGAGGTCAATCAAAAAGAATACTTAGTTCCTATGGCAACCGAAGAACCCTCTGTGGTCGCCGCTTGTAATAATGGCGCACAGCTAGCTCAAAAATTGGGCGGGTTTACTGCTACTATGGCTAAAAAAGAAATTCGTGGACAAATTGTATTAATGAATGTCAGTGATAAAAAAGAGTTGATTAAACAGATAAAAGAAAATGAGCCACTGATGATTTCTACCGCTGAAAAAGCGTATCCTTCCATTGTAAGACGTGGCGGGGGCGTAAGAAAAGTTGAAATTCGCGAGTTCGCTGAAGAACCTAGTTTTTTAAGTGTTGATTTACTTGTTGATACAAAAGATGCGATGGGCGCGAATATGTTAAATACGATGTTAGAAGCCGTTGCTACTCTTTTTAAGCAATGGTTCTCTGAAGAAATTTTGTTTAGCATTTTAAGCAATTATGCTACCGATGCTTTGGTAACGGCTGAATGTCAGGTTTCGTTTGCTAGTTTAGGAAAAGGTGATGCTACAAAAGGTGAGCAAATCGCTAAAAAAATTGCTGCTGCTTCGACTTTCGCACAAATTGATCCTTACCGAGCAGCAACCCATAATAAGGGAAGTATGAATGGAATCGACGCTGTTGTTCTTGCTACGGGAAATGACACCAGAAGTATTAATAGCGCTGTTCATGCGTATGCAGCAAGAAGCGGACAATACCGTGGTTTGAGCCAGTGGGAAGTTGAAGATGGGCATTTGAAAGGTTTCATTGAATTACCCTTGGCCGTTGCAACGGCTGGAGGAGCGACCAAAGCTTTACCTAAAGCACAAGCATCATTAGAAATGTTGGCAGTCAATGACGCTAAAGAATTAGCTGAAGTTATCGCAGCTGTAGGTTTGGCACAAAACTTGGCTGCGCTCAAAGCCTTAGTGAGTGAAGGCATTCAAAAAGGGCACATGGCATTACAAGCTCGTACATTAGCAATGAATGCCGGTGCTAAAGCTTCAGAAGTGCAAAAAGTAGCCACTAGGTTAAAAAGAACGCAGATGAACGAAGAAAATGCTCGTCAAATTTTACAAGACATTAGAAATCAAAAGGATTAAAAAAAGCGGCCAGAGATAATATTTCTCTGGTCGTTTATTAGCTAAAAGTAAGTAAAGAAATGATTTATTCCTCAATAATAAAAAATGAGTAAAGGAATAAGAAATCCTTACTCAATAAAACAATATTGAGTAAGGAAATCAGCTTTTTTTATTCAATAACGAGTAAAATACAGTTAAAATGGGTAAAATAAACGAAAAACAGTGAAAAATGAGGATAGAAATAACGATTTGTTCCTCAACAATAAAAAAATGAGTAAAGAAATAAGAAACCCTTACTCAATAAATCAGTATTGAGTAAGGAAAACTGTATCCATTACTCAATAAGAGGAAAAAATAAGATGAAGTCATTCTCCTTATTTACAAAACTACATACGGTTAATAATTTCGTCTACATTTTTGATGGTCACTGAAATTGTTCCGTCAGGGTTATTGATAAATTCGATTAACTCCGGATTACGATAAACAGTAAGCGGGACAACTAGCTCAATGCCGTTGGAAAGTTTTAGCTTTTGTTTGCCATATTTCTTTTCAGAAACTTCTCTTACTTCGCGCATCATTGGAGTTTGACTGGTCACTCCTTGTTCTTCGACTTCTTCTTCAAATGACATTTTCGCTGTAACATTATCTTTAAAAACTTGTTCAGCTACTTGTTTAGTATCGATTTGGCCATGTTCTTCGATTGTATCGTAAACTGCTTCTTTTACATCTGCTAACAGATCATAGCTAGGTGTATTGAATTTTTCGCCAATTTCTTCGGCTGTTTTTTTGATGACTTTGACATGGTCTTCTAAAGACGGAGCAGGCTGGGTTTCAATGACTTTATTGGAAAAATAATTCATTTTTTCTCCAGAAAAAGTATACTGTTTTTCAATGAGCTCGTAGGATAAATCGGCTAGATTAATGGTAATTCCTTCATCTGCTTTTTGAGATTTACCAGAAAGTATCGCCCGGTTAATTATGAGATCATTTTGGATTCCGTGTTCATTCGTGTCGACATAATGAGTGAATCCTTCGGTATATTTTACTTTCAAAAAAGCTACATACATACTTGTATCAAGTTCATATAACACCACGAAAACATCGCTGTCAGGAGCATCTTCACTTTGTTGATAAATTTCATACCAGCGCTTTACAAAAGTTTCGCTGAAATGAATAAAATCTTTTTCTGCTTGCTGGGTTAATTCAGCAATTTCGGAATCTTCTGCTAAAGTCCCTGTTTTGGTTTGCGAGGTGGCTAGTTTTTGGACCTTTTTGGTTAAATAATCTCGGATATATTCAGTACTTAAATCCAGCTCTACTTGCGAAAAGACCGGATCTCCTGATTTTCTATCAATGATGTGCATGATTGCTTGTTTTAAATAAATGTCCATAAATTTCTTCCTTTCATTTCCATTCTATAGTGTACAAAAAAATCGGCTGTGAAGGAAGCAAAATAATGAAAGTTGTTTATAGAAATGAAGTAATTTTTTACCAGAACTTGTTTTTGGTTACGAGTGAAAAGCGCCCTCGTTTTTGATTAGAACTTGGTGAAACGTCCAAATACAAGCGGAAAATGAGTTTAAATAAACGATTTCTGAACTTTTTCATGAAAATCACTGTTCAACGAACGGTTTTTTTCTTATAATCAAATAGTATTGAAAGGGGAACATTATGAAAAAGAAACAATTAGCAAAACTACAACAACAATTTCAACCATCTTTTAAATCTACGCAAGCCAAAGTATTTCATATGATGGAAAAGAAGATCGACGAAAGATATGGTTTTAAAATTGAAACATTTATGCAAAGTGAACGTCCAGATGAATTGATTATTCGCCGTTTGGATTTGGATCAAGGGGCAAAAGATAAAGAGATTAATATTCCTTTAGATGAGAACTTTACCGATGTGATTAAACGAATCCAGAACGGTGAAAAAAGTTTAGGAGAACTTTTTAGTGATAACTTAGCACAAGAAGTTGCTAGTTTTTGGCCATCAACAAAAGGACAACCACAAACAGAAAAAACAACGGTAAAACAAGGGAATACTGATGCAACTGAAAGTAGTTCAGAAGCAAGCGAGTCTATGAAATTTATCGCTTTCAAAAAAGCGATCGAAAACTACGCGAATTTTTACATTGAAACAGACAAGTCTCATTATCAAATCAAAGAACAAACAAAAACTGAGTCTCGTCTCCTAGCAACCATCTCAGTTCAATCGGAAAATGATTATACCATTGAGCCCGCATTAAATAGAAAATATAAATTGAAATTAGAGCTTATTCCACTTATCGAAGCGTTTGCTCAAACGCCTCTTGAAGATCGTTAAAAAGTCTGGGACATTAATCACTTTCCAGCGAGATTTGCGAAAAAATAACCAACCGTCCTTTGATTTTCCGTATTTTGTGACAAGGGCCTACCAAACATCTGTAGGAGCTATCCTACAGGTGTTCATGAAATTAACTTTGCTGGGGATTTTTCTTCCAGCTTTTTTTACTGTGAATTACGGTTAAGATTAAGTATAGCAACCTAAAACAAGTCCCGACCAAACAAATAGTAAAGGTATTTAAAAGAAAGATTGCTTTTTTTTTAAAGTTTTTATTTTTTTACCCTGTTTCGTAGACAGTCTATTGCAGGATATAGTAGGCTAATGCTTGATATAAAAAAGGTTGGATAGGTAAACTTATGAATAAAAAAAAGAAATCGATATTAAAAAAAGTGTTATTATTAGTTTCGATAATGATACTTACTTTAGGTGGCTATTATTTATATCGAAACTATCAAATTTTAAAACAGGTTCATCAATATGAAGAACAAGTGGAAAAAGCGGTACAAGAAGAAAATATTCCGCAGTATAGAGACTTAGTACTGGGCATTATTTTTACAGAAACTAAAGGTGAGCATAATGACCCTATGCAAAGTTCTGAAAGTACGGGGGGGTATCCTAATCAAATTGAGGAGTCACAAGAAAGCATCGAACAAGGTGTGGCTTTCTTAGCCACGGCGATTAAAAAAGCAGACGCTGAAGGCTGCGACCTGTGGACTGCTGTCCAAGCCTATAATTTTGGGCTAGACTACATCGACTATGTAGCTGAAAACGGCAAAACCAATCGTCTGGAATTGGCAGAACGCTATTCCAAAAATACGCTGTCTCCTGAACTGGGAAACAATGAGCAAACAAAATACCGTTATTTAAGTTATCAGTCAGTACTATACAATGGTGGGTATTTATACCATAATGGCGGAAATTTTTTCTATGCAGACCTGGTAAAAGCAAATGAGAAAAAAATAGAACAAACCAATTTTTTATTTTAAAAAGAAATGTGGGTAGGAGTGGAAGACTTAATGGAAAATGAGACACAGTCGGCAAAGGCTGGTACTAAAGATTGGATTTTGCGCTTTGTTAAAGGAATGTTTATCGGTTCTGGTTTTATTTTACCAGGAGTTTCTGGTGGCGCGTTAGCCGCGATTTTTGGTATTTACGAACGAATTATTAGCTTTTTAGCTCATATTACAAGAAACTTTAAAGAAAATGTCTTATTTTTTATTCCAGTTGGTTTAGGTGGTTTGACTGGCATATTCATATTATCTTTTGCGGTTAGTTTTTTATTGGGCTCTTACGCCAGTATTATTTTGTGGTTTTTTGTCGGTTGTATTGTAGGAACTGCTCCTGCTTTATGGAAAGAAGCTGGAAAAAAAGGGCGGTCCAACCGGGATTTAGTTATTTTAGTTGTTAGTTTTGTAGTAGCGACGATTTTTTTATGGAAAGGCTCTGGTTTATTTACCGAAGTTCCGCACAATATCTGGACCTGGATGATTGCCGGCTTTTTAATTGCTTTAGGCGTGATTGTTCCGGGGTTAAGTCCATCTAATTTTCTTGTTTATATGGGTATGTATAAAGCGATGGCAGACGGTTTTAAAAGCCTGGATCCCAGTGTAATCATACCTATCGGAATTGGCGGTATTATTACAGTTTTTAGTCTTTCTAAATTGATGGATTACATTTTCAGTAAGGCGTATCCGCAGTTATTTCATTTTATTATGGGCGTGGTCTTTGCTTCAACCATTATGATCATACCGACAGATTATGCTGACTTTGGCTTTATTGACTATAGTGCTTGTGTATTAATGTTAGGCCTAGGAGCACTTTTAGGTGCTTGGATGAGCCGTCTAGAAGAACGTTATAAATAAATAACAATTAACTGATTGCTGTGAGCAAAAAGTTTGTAAATTCTTGAGAATATGATACAATAGTATATGTAGAAAACTGTCTATTTATTAATCGCACTGATATGATGTTAGTGCGATTTTTTACCGATAGATCAGCTCATCTTACAACTCTAGGAGGTGAGTAAACGTGGCGAAAATACCGCAACAAGTGATTGATGATATTCGTGATAAAACGAATATCGTTGATGTTATTGGTCAATATGTGCAACTGAAAAAATCGGGTAGTAAAAATTATTCCGGGCTTTGTCCATTCCACAATGAAAAAACGCCATCGTTTTCTGTTGCTGAAGATAAGCAGTTTTATTATTGTTTCGGTTGCGGTCGTGGCGGAAATATTTTTTCTTTTATCCAGGAGATAGAAGGTCTTTCTTTCGTTGAGTCGGTGTTAAAAGTGGCTGAGATAGAAGGCATTGAGGTCTCTAAACAGTATCAAAACGTTGCAGTTGAAAATGAGACCAGTTCAAAACAACAACAGTTGATTCAATTGCATGAAAAAGCGGCCGAAGTTTATCATCATATGTTAGTTAATACAGCTATAGGTGAAGGGGCTCTTGATTATTTGCATAAAAGAGGGTTGAATGACCAGTTGATTGAAGAGTTTAACATTGGTTTTGCTCCTAATCAACGTGATTTTTTGGTCCGTGTGTTTCAAAACGAAGCATTGGATTCAAACATTTTTCCTGAATCCGGATTGTTTGTTGAACGAGAAAATGAAGAGTTAGTGGATCGCTTTTATCAACGGATTATGTTTCCTATTCGTAATTTTCAAGGGAAAACAGTTGGCTTTTCGGGTCGTTTTTTTGCAACGGAGGATTTCGACGATCAAGATCAACCCAAATATCTCAATTCCCCTGAAACAACACTGTTTAATAAACGTGAAATCTTATTTAATTTTGATAAGGCTCGTAGTGGTATAAGAAAAAGCGGTACTGTCTATTTATTTGAAGGATTTATGGATGTTTTGGCAGCTTACCGAACGGGGGTTACCAATGGGATTGCTTCAATGGGAACTAGCTTAACAAATGAGCAAATCACTGCGATTTCTCGTGTGGCACAAGAATTAGTCCTTTGTTATGATGGCGATCAAGCCGGCATTGCTGCAACGGATCGAGCAATCGGTCATTTACAAGAATCAAGTGGTATTGATTTATCGGTTGTAAGCGTTCCGGAAAATCTTGATCCAGATGAATACGTTAAAAAGTATGGGCAAGAGCCATTTGTTAAATTGCTCGAGCATGGCAAAGAAACTGTGTTTTCATTTAAAATGCATTACCGACGTATGAATAAAAATATGTCTAATGAAAAAGAACAGGTTGAATATGTGCAAGAACTGTTACATGATTTGCTGAATGTAGATTCTTTAATCGAACAAGATCGCTATTTAACGCAGTTGTCTACTGAGTTTCAAATATCACGAGAAACATTACAGCAACAATTGCGTGACTTAAAACGACAACGTCGAAATAAAGAAAAGGCGCCTGTGGCACCATCTAATACAGCGCCTGTCCAGGAAAGATCACAGGGTGGATCACGTAAAACACAAGTACAAAAAGCAGAAGAGTTGCTATTATACCGGTTGTTTAACGATGAAACACTTAACCAGCGTCTGAAACAAACACAAGTCGTATTTGCTCACGAAATTTATCAAGAGTTATATATGCTCTATGATGCTTATATAGAAAGCGAAGGTGAATTTGTTCTTGCTAAGTTTTTGGATTTTATAAAAGATGATCGTATGCGTAATATTGTTAGTACCATTGCTAGTTTGAATGTTCCAGAAGAAGGAAGCCAACAAGAGTTTCAAGACTTATTGTCGGTCATTCAAAGATCGAGTTTGGTTGAAGAAATTAATGATAAAAAGATCAAGCAGCAAGAGGCTAGTCAAAAAGGTAACCAACAATTAGAATTAGATTTAGCAATGGAAATTATAAACCTTACTAAAGAATTGAAACAAGTCAAATAGCAACATCGAAGGGAGTCTTCTTTTATGGCAGAAGAAACAAAAGTTAAATATGAACAAGCGGTTAAGGATTTTATTAAGCAAAATAAAACCAAAGGTCAAGTCGTTTATGACGAATTATCTAATGCATTAGCTACCCCTTATTCATTAGATGCTGAAAATATGGATAAATTAATCCAACAAGTTGAAGATGCTGGTATCAGCGTTGTTGATGAAAACGGTGAACCGTCATTACGTAGTTTAAAAACAACAGAAAAAGTTGAAAAAGAAAAACCTAAAGATGACCTATCTGCTCCTACAGGAGTAAAGATTAATGACCCTGTTCGTATGTACTTGAAAGAAATTGGTCGTGTTTCGTTATTAACAGCTGAAGAAGAAGTTGATTTAGCGCTAAAAATTGAAGAAGGCGACCAAGAAGCAAAACAACGCTTAGCAGAAGCCAACCTTCGTTTAGTCGTTAGCATTGCGAAACGTTATGTAGGACGTGGGATGCAATTTCTTGATTTGATTCAAGAAGGAAATATGGGCTTGATGAAAGCTGTAGAAAAATTTGATTATCGTAAAGGTTTCAAGTTCTCTACTTATGCAACTTGGTGGATTCGACAAGCAATTACACGTGCGATCGCCGACCAAGCAAGAACGATTCGTATTCCAGTTCACATGGTTGAAACGATCAATAAATTGATCCGTATCCAACGGCAATTACTGCAAGACTTAGGACGTGAACCAACGCCAGAAGAGATTGGTGCAGAAATGGATTTACCAACGGAAAAAGTTCGAGAAATTTTAAAAATCGCTCAAGAACCTGTTTCCTTGGAAACGCCGATTGGTGAAGAAGATGATTCTCATTTAGGTGATTTCATCGAAGACCAAGAAGCGACTAGCCCGGCTGATCATGCAGCTTATGAATTATTGAAAGAACAATTGGAAGACGTCTTAGATACCTTGACTGACCGTGAAGAAAATGTTTTGCGGCTACGTTTTGGTATTGATGATGGCCGTACTCGTACGTTAGAAGAAGTGGGTAAAGTCTTTGGCGTGACTCGCGAACGAATTCGTCAAATTGAAGCAAAAGCTTTACGGAAATTACGTCATCCATCTCGTTCAAAACAACTAAAAGATTTTCTAGAATAACCAGCAAAGACTTTTAAAGGTTTAATCGACTTTTAAAAGTCTTTTTTTGTATGCCACAATTTAAAACCAAAATTAAAGTAAGGCTAGGAGAACCTTAAGTAAAACATACACTTTCATGTTGGCTTACTCCCTTATTTGTGGTAAATTATTTTTTAGTAACGAAAAAGGAGTTCGAGTGAAAAGTGAATAAGAATTGTCCAAATTGCAGATTTGAACTAAATTCTGATCAAATTGTTTGTCCTAACTGTGGTGCTGATTTAGAAAATGCAGTAACGCAAAATAAAAATGATGATATTAATTGGTCTGAATATAAAGAAATTCCACTGGGTTCTGTAGCTGAGCATTTTTCAGAGATGCAAGATGACAATCCGAAAGCCCAAAATAATGGAAGTCAAGAAATAAAAGAACCAACCAGTTCTTTTGAAGAAATCAAGGACACAAGAGAAGATACTAAAGAGTATGTCAAACAAGAGTTGGCTAATGAACAAGAGCTGTATGATAATTCAATTCTCGCTACTTACATTAAGGGGTATAAAAAAGGGAAGGGCTTTGAGACGAATGAAACTATTGAAAAATTAATCGCCCAAGAAAAAGAAAATGCAGAGCTTTCAAATTCAGAAAAACAAGAAGTAGAGTCGGATACTAAAAACGATGAATCCTCTCCTATCCGAAAAGAACCAGCTGTCAAAATAAAAATGGTGGGGCCAGAATATGAAAAACAAACAGAACGCTCAGAACCAAAACAAACAACTGAAGAAGAAATAGATGAAGATGATTCAACGACTGATAAAGAAGCGGAAGATACACACGAGCAAAATTCTGTTGTGCAAACAGAAAATAATCGCAAGAAAAATAATTCAGTAAAATCTAAAAAGAGAAATTATATACTTACGGTAGCGATCTTACTCGTTATCACAGGCGGAGGCTTTGGCTATTACAGCCATAAACAACAAGTTGAGGCAGCCAAACAAGAAGAATTGCAAACAGAAAGTAAGCTGATTGCTATTGCTCAAAAGCTAGATGATTTTTATACGAATGATGAACAGCAATTTATTCAAAGTAGTAAAACTTCTGAGGATTTGTCAGAAATTAATAACCAGTTGCAGGACTATTCTGAAGAAAAAGGATATGCTGCTTTAGCTAAGAAAAGTAAAGATATTGAGGAAAAATTGGCGGTTACCAATGAACTTAACAGCTATTTTAGTTACCCTATTCTAGTAGATGATGCTTTGCAAAAAGATGTGCATATTAAAGATGGCAACGATGTCGAAATGACGCCTTTGACAATAGATGATACATTCTCTAATACGATAAATCAGGCAATTCAACAAGGAAAAGATGAACATCAAGCACTTGATAAAGCAGACAAACAAGTAAAAGCACTAATTGCTTCTTACCATAATGGTCAACTGAAAGATTCTGCCAGTCGTAAAGACTATGAAACCGCAGAAAAAACTGTAAGCGAACTTTATGACAGTGAGGAAAAAGAACAGCTATTGGCTGAACTAACTCCGATAGAAGAAGCCTTGACCACACGTGAAGAAAAAGAAAAGGCTGAGAAAGAACAGCAAGAAAAAGCTAAAGAAAAAACGGCAAAACAACAAACGGAATCTTCGGAAGAATCAGATTCTAATGGTGATTTGCAAGCGGCTGAAACAAATCAAGATAATCAGCCGGTCATGTCTTCAAGGAAAAGCGATATTGAAGATAAAAATAATGACGCTTGGGACTGGGCTCCGGGTGTTCGTGATAAAGTGATTAATGAATGTATTAGGCGAGGCTACATCGTTGAAGGCGGCTATACTTTAGAACCGGCCAGAATCGAAAATGGAGAAGGTTACTATAACCTCTATGCTACAAACAATCAGTCCAAATTACTAAAAGGGATCGGTAAATCAGCTTTTCCTATGTATATTGTGACGATTAACGCAAAAACTGGCGTTTTCCGTGGAAACGGAAATAATTAAAAACATACTTGTTTCCCCCTTTTAGTTTCGATATGATATTAGGAAAATACAATTCGAAACTAAAAGGGGGGCTTTTCTTTGGAAGAAGCAAAATATGAAACATTTTTAGACGGCGTAAAAGCCTGCGTGCCTACAATTTTAGGCTATCTGGGAATCGGATTTGCTTTAGGCGTTGTGGGCAAGGGCGTGGGATTATCCGTTTTTGCCATTTTTTTAATGTCTGTGATTGTTTATGCTGGGAGTGCCCAATTCATTATTTGTGGTTTGTTGGCGATTCAAGCACCGATCACTTCTGTTGTAGCAACGGTTTTTCTAGTAAATTTGCGTCATTTTTTAATGAGTCTTTCTGTAGCGCCTTATTTTCGCCGGGCTTCATTGTTAGAAAATGTTGGCATTGGTTCGCTATTAACTGATGAGTCTTATGGCGTTTTAACAATGGCACTGAAAAAAGTAGGAAAAGTAAGCGTTGCTTGGACGAATGGTTTAAATATTTGTGCTTATTTAACCTGGACTTTAGCAACGGTATTAGGCGCTTTATTAGGCAATTTTATACCAGAGCCAGAAACTTTTGGGCTAGATTTTGCTTTGGTAGCGATGTTTTTGGGCCTTTTTTTATTTCAAGTCGAGCTCCCATTAAAAACAAAAACCAAACAGACGATTATTGTCCTGTTAAGTGTTATTGTTGTATTATATCTGCTTATGTGGTTGACAACGCCTGAAATTGCGGTCATTATTGCAGCGTTAATAGGCTGTTTTGTGGGGGTGGCAACGCATGATAAGTACTGAATACCTATATTTAATGCTAGGCTGCTTCTTGGTTACCTGGATCCCTCGGGTTTTGCCTTTTGCTTTTGCTAAAAAAATGCATTTTCCTGCGAAATTCCGACTATTTCTTGATTATTTGCCTTTATGTATTTTAACTGCTTTACTGGTGCAAAACTTATTGAGCGTTCCTACTGGTAGAGCTCCTATATTAAATGTTCCTGAAACACTTGCGTGTATTCCTGCTTTAATCGTAGGAATTTATACAAAAGATTTGATGAAAATTGTGATCACAGGTATTATAGCAATAGCACTTATTCGTTTTTTTGTTTAAAGGAGAAAAATTTATGAATGAACTGATCGCTTCCGTTTTTACGGGACTAATTACTGATGAAAATGAACATTATTATTTTGTTCAAAAAAATGGACAAACTTTTAAGTTAAATAAAGAAGAAGGTAGCTATGATTTAGGAGAAGCTGTTGAAGGTTTTGGCTACTTGAATCAAAAACAAGAAGCAGTACTTACTACTGAAATTCCTAAAATAAGAAAAGGACACTATGCTTTTGCTCCAGTAACTGAAATCCGACGCGATTTAGGCGTGTTTGTCGATATTGGTTTGCCAGATAAGGATATCGCAATTTCCTTGGATGAACTTCCTACGATGCATGAATTATGGCCCAAAAAGGGTGACCGTTTAATGATTGCTTTACGAGTAGATAAAAAAGATCGCATTTGGGGTTCGTTAGCAGAAGAAAAAAATTACCAATCATTGAAAAAAATTGCGAATGAGAAAATGAAAAATAAAAATATCGCAGGAACCGTTTATCGTCTAAAATTAGTGGGCACTTATCTATTAACAGATGATTATTATATCGGCTTTATTCATCCTTCAGAACGGTATACGGAGCCTCGTCTCGGCGAACATGTTGCGGGTCGGGTAATCGGGGTGCGTCCTGATGGCGTATTAAATATTTCTTTGAAACCTAGAGCTTATGAGGCAATTCCTGATGATGCAGCAATGATTTATGCTTATTTAAAACAAAAACCTGAGCAAGAAATGCCTTATACGAATAAAACGTCACCAGAAGAAATTAAAAAATTATTTGGCATTAGCAAAGCACAATTTAAACGAGCATTGGGAAGATTGATGAAACAAGGGTTAATTACCCAAGAAAATGGCGTAACCAAAATAATCAAAAATTCCAATTGAGAAAGCTTGTCTATTTCCTCTTTCTATTTTATAATCATTTTAAAGTTCCCTTAGATAATCAATGTTCAAATTATAATTATTATAATTAATAAATGGTGGAGGTTACTATGAATACTGGTGAAGCGTTGAAAAAAACCAAAAAACAGCTCCACGAGTCAGGTTTTAAATTGACTCCGCAAAGAGAAGCGACGTTGCTGGTTTTGTTGGAAAATGAAAGAGATCATTTATCTGCTGAAGAGATTTTTTTCTTTGTGAAACAAAAAAATCCAGATATCGGCTTGGCTACGGTGTATCGCACATTAGAAATTTTAGTTGATTTAAAAATTGTAGATAAAGTTAGCTTTGATGATGGCGTTTCACGTTATGATCTTAGAAAAGAAGGAGCCAAGCATTTTCACCACCATTTGCTTTGCCTTGAATGCGGGAGCATTGAAGAGATTGATGAAGACTTGCTAGGTAATGTCGAAGAAATTGTTGAAGAACGGTTTCATTTTATTGTAAAAGACCATCGCTTAACATTTCATGGAATTTGCCAAAGTTGTCAAAATAAACCTAAAGAAAGCTGAAGTTCAGCTTTCTTTTTTTGCTGTTTTACACTTTATTCTCATCAATGTCTAAGTGCAAGAATAGGATTAGGAAAGTAAGATAAAGATGAAAATAGATTGTACAAGCATAGGAAACGAATTACTTATTGAAGAATTGATCTGCGTTTGTATTTTTAATGAGAAACAAGCAATGCAAAGTGTTAATTTTTACCAAATTGATTGCAGTTTGTGTTTGTTTTGTGAGATAATTCAAAAGCAGACGAAGAAGGTGGAAAATGAATGGACGAACAAGTAATGGAATATTTACACTACCTTTTGATTGAACGGGGACTTTCGGATAATACGCGGAAGAGCTATCAACATGATTTAGATCAGTACCTAGCTTTTTTACATAATGAAGAAATTAAGGATTGGCAAAGCGTGGACCGTTTTACTATTGTTGCTTTTTTACAGTTCTTACAAGAAGAAAATAAATCTGCAGCTACTATAACACGGATGGTAACTAGTCTGCGGCGTTTTCATCAGTTTCTTCGACAAGAACGTTTCGTGGACCATGATCCCATGCAACATATTGAATCACCAAAAAAAAGACAAAAGCTACCGGATACGCTGAATGTCAATGAAGTCGAACGTTTAATTGAAACTCCTGATACTAAAAAAGTATTAGGCATACGTGACCGTGCGATTTTAGAAGTAATGTATGCAACTGGGATGCGTGTGAGCGAACTTATTGGCGTAAAATTAAATGACTTACATTTAAGCATGGGATTGTTACAGACAACCGGAAAGGGCGATAAAGAACGAATTGTCCCTTTAGGAGATATTGCTATCCAATGGATAGAAACTTATCTGGATGAAGCGCGTCCTTTGTTATGTCAAAAACATCCAGAAGAAGAGCATTTATTTGTCAATGGCCACGGAACGGGGCTCTCTAGGCAAGGGATTTGGAAAAATCTAAAAGCCTTAGTTTTAAAAGCAGGGATTATGAAGAACGTTACCCCACATACATTGCGCCATAGTTTCGCGACCCATTTATTGGAAAATGGTGCTGACCTTCGAACGGTACAAGAGCTTTTGGGACACGCTGATATTTCTACCACACAAATTTACACACACATCACCAAAAAAAGAATGGCTGATGTATATAAACAATATTTTCCACGTGCTTGATTTTTTTCAAGGGCGTAGATTTATGGGTGAGGAGCAACCATGCAAGAAATAAATTTGAAGTTGGATGTATTTGAAGGACCCTTAGATTTATTGTTACATCTGATAAAAACCTTAGAAATAGATATTTACGACATTCCGATCGCACAAGTTACTGATCAGTATATGAACTATATTCATGCAATGAAAACGTCACAATTGGAAGTAGCAGGAGACTATCTTGTTATGGCGGCAACGTTGATGTCAATTAAAAGTCAAATGCTTTTACCTAAACAAGAATTAGAAGAAGACGATGATATCTATGAAGAGGATCCTCGTGAAAGTTTGGTCGCACAATTATTAGAATATCGAAAATATAAATACGCTGCTCAACAACTTTCAGAAAAAGCAGAAGAACGAAGCTATTATTTTACTAAAGAGCCTATGGATATGGACGAGTATAAAGACGAAGATACATCACTTGAAAAAGAGCAGTTTAATACGATTGATTTATACCTTGCTTTTCAGTCGATGCTAGAAAAAAAGAAAAAAAGGAAAGTTCTTAAAACAACCATTGCGGCGGACGAAACTAGCATTGACGACAAAATGCGTACAATGGAAAGACAGCTTTATCAACGAGCAAACGCGGGTGAAGGGTATTTGTTAGATTCTTTTATGGATAACTTTGAAACAAGTGAAATTGTGGTGACATTTATCGCTTTATTAGAATTGGTAAAGAGTCGAAAAGTGAATGTAGCGCAAAGTGCGAATTACAAAGATATTCTACTTTACCCAGTATACGAAGGACAAGGAGGTCGTTTGGATGGATAATATGGGAGAATTGGAAGCTCTGCTTTTTGTCGCAGGGGACGAAGGCGTACGTCTAGAAGAATTAAGCTTTCTGATCGGAGAGCCAGCGCCTAAAATTTATCAGTTGATTCAAACATTGAGTGAAAAATATCAAGAAGATTCGCAATCGTCCTTAAATATCCTTGAGGTAGGCAATTCTTTTGTTTTAACTGCCAAAAAAGAGTATGCTCCTATTTTAAAAAAGTATGCCAAATCGCCTATAGCTAACCGTCTTTCACAGGCGGCACTTGAAACGTTATCGATTATCGCTTACAAACAACCGATTACTCGGATGGAAGTCGATGATATAAGAGGTGTTCAATCTTCTGGTTCTGTGCAAAAATTGACAACCAATCGCTTGATTGAAGAAAAAGGACGTGTTGAAGGTCCTGGTAGAGCTATTTTGTATGGAACAACAGAGTATTTTATGGATTATTTTGGTTTAAAATCAATTCAAGAATTACCTGATATTCAAGCTATGGAAGAAGAGTTATCAGCTGATATACCGCTTGATTTATATGCCGATCGTTACGAAGAACCAACAGAAGAAAGAGGAGAAAATTAAATGCAACGATTACAAAAAGTGATTGCCCATGCTGGTATAGCTTCTAGAAGAAAAGCTGAAAATTATATCACACAAGGCCGCGTCAAAGTTAACGGCGAAGTAGTGAAGGAACTAGGCGTGCAAGTATCTAAAAAAGACCAAATTGAAGTTGATCAGGTGCCTATTTATCAAGAAGAACCTGTTTATTTCATGTTTTATAAACCACGCGGCGTTATTTCCGCGGCTTCAGACGATAAAAAACGTACAGTGGTAACGGATTACTTTACAGAAGTCAGCCAACGAATTTATCCGATTGGGCGCTTAGACTATAACACTTCTGGTTTGCTGCTTTTGACCAATGACGGTGACGTTTCACAAAAATTGATGCATCCCAAACATGAAGTAGATAAAGTTTATGTGGCTAAAGTCAATGGCGTTGCTACAAATAAAAAATTATTGCCAGTTACCAAAGGAATGAAGATCGAAGGCAAAAATTTAGCGCCTGCAAAGTTCTTAATTTTATCAACGGATGCCAAGACGCAAACAAGTATTGTGCAGCTGACGATCCATGAAGGACGAAATCATCAGGTAAAAAATATGCTAAAAGCTTGTGGTTTTCCAGTTGAAAAACTAAAGCGGGAACGCTATGGTAATTTAACATTAGAAAATTTGAAACCAGGGGATTATCGCGAGTTACACAAAAATGAAATCAACCGATTATTAGAAGAAACAAAAATAAAATAGTTGAAATTATTATCCGTTCATGTATAATTAAGTTGTAAAAAAATAATAAAGGTTCGTCTTCAGGGGCAGGGTGCAATTCCCGACCGGTGGTAAAAGTCCACGAGCTGCTTAATGTAAGTAGCTGATTCGGTGTGAATCCGATACCGACAGTACAGTCTGGATAAAGAAGATAGAGCATATTTGGTTTATCTGACTTCTGATAGTTCAAATACTCTATTCTCCCTTGGGAAAATAGAGTATTTTTTTATTACCAAAAGACAGAAAAATGAATAGGTTCAATTGAAGATGAGTCCTTGTACTAGGAGGATTTATATGCATAGTAATGCAAGAAAAATGGTGGCAGTAGCAATGTTTGCGGCAATGGGATTAGTGTTACAGTATATCGCGTTCCCAGTTATGCCCGCTTTTGGTTTTTTGAAAATTGATTTTAGTGATGTTCCGGTTATTTTAAGTATGTTTTTATTTGGACCAGCAAGTGGTATTTTGACCGCTTTCCTTCGTTCATTTTTACATATGATAACGACAGGACTAGCGCCGCAAAACATCGTAGGTGATGTAGCCAGCTTTTTAGCAACCACTCTTTATTGTTTACCCGTTTATTATTTCTTTAATAAAGGTGCGAACTTACGTAATAAAATTTTAGGTACTCTTTTAGGGATACTTTCTATGACCTTATTTATGAGTGTAGCCAATTATTTTGTAATTACACCATTATATTTGAGATTTTTCCAACTATCGGTAACTGAGATGTTAGGAATGCCGTTAGCTAATTATGTAGTCCTTGGAATTTTGCCATTTAATTTAATTAAAGGTGGACTGGTGAGTGCTGTGTTCTTAGTATTACATGCTAAACTACTTCCCTGGATTAGTAGAAAACAACGCCATTCAACATCTCATTCAACAATGATTAAACATTAAAAACAAGGGTTAAAACCTGTAAGCTTTAGACAAGCTAGTAAACGAAAAATCACCAGTTAAACAAAATTTTGTTTAGCTGGTGATTTTCATTTATTTGTCAGTAAGAAAAGAAGTCGTTCATACTTTCCTTGTTCTCAAGAAACATCAAGGGACGCTTTCAAAATGTCCCTTGATGTTTTCGAAAGTATTACTTATTTTTAAACATGTTGTGGTGCTACCCTTGCAATCAAATGTCATTTTCGAAAAGTAGTCACCCTAATCAAAAAAGGTTACTAAAGAAAATTTTATCTCTAGCCCATTTAATGGCGGAAAATTTCGTGTATAATCAATATAGAGTTATTTTTCCAATAAGATAGCTCTTACCGGGCATTGTTTATAAGCTTCAATGACAGCTCCCTGGTCTTTAGCAGGAATGAATTGCTGATTTGCTTCAGGTTCTTGTGCAAACAGAACAATGCCGTTATCGTCATAATCAAAAATTTCTGGCGCGTATAACGCACATAAACCACAAGCGATGCAGCGTTCAGGCACAATTTTACATAATCGAGACATTTGTTCACATTCTTTCTGGAGGTTATATGGACGAATTTATTTTATCGTTGTTTATGGCAAATGACAAGTTGAAAAAAACCACGCTTTACCAGATCTTAGTTGGCAAACATACGACCTCTGTTCTAAGCTATGCTTACTTTTATGATCTCTTGCCTTTTTTCTCCGTTTTGCCAACTTTAGACGAAGCAGAATTTTATCGGAAATTAGAAGATTTAACCAACCAAGGATGGTTAAAAGAAGAGCAGCAGCAATTAAGCATAGTGAAAAAGGAATCGGAGACGAGTTTACTACAAATTCCCACGTTTCAATCGCTGAATTTCTTTAAATTCGGTAGAAAGGAAGAAGTATGTTGGCGATCTGTTCGTTTTTTGTTACAAGCAGCTTCCTTTTTAGGGAAAGAAACAACGTATGTACCACTAGAAAATGCACCAATCTATACAGAACGAGTACGAACGTTTATCCATCAGTATAAAGGCGATTTGCCGAGTAGGCTATATCAAGAAGTAACAGAAATATTCCAGAATTTGTCCAAAGAGCACGCTGATCTGCTAGCTCAAACACTTTCAGGCTACCAACAAGAAGGAGAAGCCTTTTTTCAACTGACCCCCGATAAATATGGAGCGTTTCCTTGGCCGTCTTTATACAAATCAGCAGCGATTCATCACTTTTTAGCTCAAGTTACTAGTCATTCTGAACAACTATTATATAAATTTTTGCTTCCGCTGCTTTTACAAAATTATAATCAAAGTATGCTTCAAACACGTAAGTTGATCCAACAAGGAAGTAGCATTGATGAGGTAATGCAACAGCGAAAGTTAAAAAGAGGGACCATTCAAGATCATCTGATAGAATGGGCTTTGGCAGATTCAGAGTTCCCCTTTACAAACTTTTTATCGCCAAAAACGCAAAAAAAATTAAAACAGTTGCCTATGAATTCATTTACTTATCCGTTTAAAGAACTCGAAGAAACGTTTGATGCAACGTTTTTAGAAATTCGTCTCTATCAAATATGGAGGAAGAAAGCCACGCTATGTTAGAAGAAGCATTATATCGTTATTTTCATTATAAGCAATTTCGCCCGGGGCAAAAAGAAGCCATCTCATCGTTATTGCAGGGCAAAGATACTTTAGCTGTGCTTCCAACAGGGACAGGTAAAAGCCTTTGTTATCAACTTCCTGCTTACCTAAAGGAGGGGACAATATTAATTGTTACACCATTGATTTCCTTAATGGAAGATCAACTTTCTTCTTTACAAAAATATGGTGAAAAACGTGGCGTTATTCTAAACGGAAATTTAAATGAACAAGATAAAATGTATATTTTAGAACACCTTATGAACTATAAATTTGTTTTTTTAAGTCCAGAAATGCTGATGCAAGAAAAAATTCTATCTCGCTTACAGCTTGTTGAGATTGCCTTATTTGTGGTTGATGAAGCCCATTGTATTTCCCAGTGGGGAATTGATTTTCGTCCTGAGTATCGGAATTTGAAACAAGCAAAAAAACGGTTGGGAAATCCGATAACTTTAGCTTTGACTGCTACAGCTACCAATGAGGTCAAAGAAGAGATCAAAACAGTATTGCTTAACCAGAATACAGATGAGTATTATGATTCTGTTGATCGACCCAACATTTCTTTATCTGTAATTCAGTCAAAAGCAAAATTAGCTGATTTGAAAAAAATACTGACAAATGCTAAAGGGTCAGTTCTTATCTACTGTGCAACCAGAAAAAAAGTGGAAGAACTGTATTATCAATTAAAAAATAAATATACTATTGGCTATTATCATGGTGGTTTAGACAGTAGCCAAAGAAGACTTTTGCAGCAACAATTTATCAACGACCAGCTACAGTTTCTCGTTTGTACCAATGCGTTTGGTATGGGAGTTGATAAGCCCGATATCCGGACAGTCATCCATTATGAGCTACCAGATAGTATGGAGAACTATATGCAAGAAATTGGGCGAAGTGGACGGGATCAAAAACCTAGCGATGCGATTCTTTTATATCAATCAAAAGACGAGAAAATCCATTACTTTATGCAGCAACAGGCTCAGCAAGAACGGGAGCTTTTTGAATTTCGCTTAGAACAGAAACAACTAATAAATTTAACAGAACTACAAGAAAAGTGGTTGCGACAGATAAAAATTTCGGGAAAAGATTTTTTCTTAGCTCAACTAAGGCAAAATGAGACAGAGAAACAGAAAAAGCTTGAACAAATGCTTGGATATGTCCGGTATAACGGATGTCGCCGAGAATTTTTATTAAAATATTTTGGTGAAACATTGACAGAAGTTCCTGATAGATGTTGTGATTTTCATGGCATATCAAATACATCAATCGAAGTAAAAAACTTTAATTTTTCAGCAGAAAGAATGCATTGGCAAGATATTTTACTAAAAATGTTTAAAGAAGAAAAATGACAGCGATTTTGGAAGACATAAACGGATAACCTATGGTATAATACAGCGGAAAGATAGTGAGTGGGAGGTCATGTGAAGTGAGTAGAAAAGATAGAAACAAAGATTCGCAAGAACAAGAACCGTGGGAACAACCCATATATGATACAGAAAGCGACGAAGAAAATACGTCTCGTTCGCAACAACGTCATCAAAAGAAAGGAAGTAGCGGCTTCCTAACGATTGTTGTTGTTTTGTTAGTTTTAATTATTGCAGTACCTACCGTTGCTGGTTTATGGGTTATGAACCGGAATAACGATACTGAAACTGCTGCTAATACTGAACAAACTACGTCAAGTACAGTAGAATCATCTACAACGTCTACTTCAGAGGAATCTTCGACAGAAGAAAGCAGCTCAACTGAAGAAACTTCTTCAGAAGAAGAAGCAGATGAAAATGAAGAACAGCAAGCTGCTGAAGATGAGCAACAACAAGCTGCAGAAGAAGAACAGCAACAGGCAGCTGAAGAAGACCAACAAGCAGCGCAAGATCAAGGTCAAGCTCAAAATGAAGGACAAGATCAAAACCAAGGCCAAGAGCAAGGTCAACAAGATGGACAACAAGACCAACAAGGTCAAGATCAACAAGGTCAAGGCCAAGAAGGACAAGAACAACAAGAAGCTCAAGATGATCAAGGCAGCCAAGGTGGCAGTGGCTATGCAACTGTTCAAGCTGGCGACGGGCTACAACAAGTAGCTGAAAGAAGCGGATTGAGCGTTGAAGAACTTGCTGAACTAAATGGAATGGATCCTAATAATTTTCACGTAAATCCAGGACAAGAGTTAAGAACCGAATAAAAAAAGCCGCCCATGCGGTTTTTTTTAATATCAGTTAGTCAAGTACTTGTATCTTTTGGCTATGAGATAAGGGTTCAACTATTATAAACTAAATATTTTTTTGTTTTAGACAAGGGAGAAACGACATGCACAAAATCAATATTGCCATTGACGGTCCAGCATCTTCAGGGAAAAGTACGGTGGCTAAAATTATCGCTAAAGACTGTGGATTTATTTATACAGATACTGGAGCGATGTATCGGAGTGTCACTTATTTAGCCTTAAAACGTCAAGTACCTCTGACAGATGAAGCGGCTTTAGTTGAATTGATTGAGAATTACCCAATCACTTTTAAGCAAACAGATCATAGGCAACTCATATTTGTGGAAGAACAAGATATTACAGATGCCATTCGTCAACCTGAAGTAACCAATAATGTATCTGAGGTTTCGGCTTTTCCAAAGGTCCGAGCTCATTTGGTCAAAGCACAGCAGAAGATTGCTGCTTCAGGTGGCGTCGTAATGGATGGAAGGGATATCGGTACAACAGTACTTCCTGACGCTGAAGTCAAGATTTTTTTAGTCGCCTCAGCAAGCGAACGAGCAAAAAGGCGCTATAAAGAAAATCAGGCTAAAGGAATAAAAAGTGATTTTGACACGTTAAAAGGTGAAATTGAACAACGAGATTACACTGATTCGCATCGTGCTACTTCTCCGCTAAAACAAGCCGAAGATGCTGTCTTAGTCGACACCACGGGAATGACCATCGCCGAAGTGGTGGCAAAGATCAAAGAGGTAACTAAAGAAAAAGTGTAAGGGGGAATTTAAATGAAGAAAAAAATGAGTGCCTGTTTGGCGCTTTTGAGTGCTTTATTTATTGTTGGTTGTTCAACAAATGAACAAAATTCTGCTGATACCAATGAAGCAACGACACAAACGAGACAAAAACAAGAAGAAATTGCCGTTACAGTTGAAATCGAAAAAGAAGACGAAACGATCGATGAAAAAGAAATAGAAACAACGACAGATGAAACACTAATGCAAGTGATGCAAGATAATTTTTCTATTGAAGAAGATGGCGGTATGATCACAGCTATCGACGACGTTGAACAAGATGAAGATGAAAATATGTATTGGACATATACAATTGATGATGAAATGGTCAATACCGGCGCAAATGAAACTACTTTAGAAGATAGTGATCAAGTCGTTTTTACTTATGATAAAGTTGAATAGATGGTCTTAACTTATAAGAACCATCTAGAAATAAGTCATTAGCAAACGCCTAATAAATAAATTTGGCGTAATTTAGGACTTTTCAACAAAAATACGCAGAAATCGCTTTATTTTTTTGCCATTATAGCATACACTAAAAAGTGTAGTGTTTTTTAAATCGTTGGTTAGGAGGACATATGTTATGACAGAATTTGAAAATAACAACTTTGAAGAAAACGGTGAAACAATGGAAGATGTTTTAAATGCTGTTCACGAAGTAAAAGTTGGAGATATCGTAAAAGGTGAAGTGCTTGCCATCGAGGATAGACAAGCGGTCATTGGAATAGAGGGTACAGGAGTTGAAGGTGTCGTTCCTGCCAAAGAGTTATCAACTTTACCTGTAGACGATATTAACGAAGTAGTGAAAGTCGGAGATGTGCTTGACCTTGTCGTTATTTCTTCCATTGGAAAAGATAAGGAAAATGGTAGCTATCTACTTTCCAAACGTCGTCTTGACGCTAAAAAAGTTTGGGAAGAAATTGAAGAAAAATATCAAAACGGCGAAACGATCGAAGCACCGGTTACCAACGTAGTCAAAGGCGGTCTCGTTGTTGATGTTGGTGTACGAGGCTTTGTACCTGCTTCTATGGTTGAAGACTACTTTGTTGATGATTTTAATGACTACAAAGGACAAACTTTAGAATTCAAAATCATTGAAATTGAACCTTCAGAAAATCGCTTGATCTTATCTCATAAAGCGATCGTTCAAGAAGAAAAAGAAAAACAAAAAAAAGAATTGCTCGATTCTATTGCAGAAGGCGATGTAATTGAAGGAACAGTTGCACGTCTAACTGACTTTGGTGCGTTTATTGACCTTGGCGGAATCGACGGTTTGGTTCACGTTTCTGAAATTTCTCATTCACACGTTGGCAAACCTAGTGATGTATTAAGTGTGGGCGATAAAGTGAACGTTGCAGTTTTATCAGTTGATCCAACGACTGAACGTGTATCCTTGTCGATTAAAGATACTTTACCTGGACCTTGGACTGATATTGAAGAAAAAGCGCCCAAAGGTAGTATTTTAGAAGGAACTGTAAAACGTTTAACAAGTTTTGGCGCTTTTGTGGAAGTATTCCCAGGGGTGGAAGGCTTAGTTCACATTTCACAAATTTCGCACAAACATATCGCAACACCGCATGAAGTATTGACAGAAGGGGATCATATCCAAGTGAAAGTCTTAGATGTTAATCCTGATGAACATCGGATTGCGCTAAGTATTAAAGCACTAGAAGAAAAGCCTGAAGCAGAAGAAACATATGAACCAGAACCTGAAGATTATCAAGATTCTGAAGAAGGTTCAGGGTTTACTATGGGTGATATCTTAGGTGAAACCTTAAATGACGATAATGAAGAAGAGTAAGCATTAATTCTTGAAAAAGAGACTGTTTTCTTAGCAGTCTTTTTTTTATGCCAAAAATGAAATATTTAAGAATGCTTGCATGTTTGGGTTTCATTGGGTACACTAGTTAAGTTAAAAGAGAAGCCTGTATGATGAAAAAGTAAGGGATGTGTTGGTTATAATTTTAACCATATATGCTGATTGTTTTCGATAGAAATGTCATTGTACAGTTGAAGATGGAGGGAAGAAAATGCCAAATCCAACGTTAGCGATTGTTGGCCGTCCGAATGTCGGTAAATCAACAATCTTTAATCGAATTGCGGGAGAACGAATTTCGATTGTAGAAGATACGCCGGGTGTTACTCGTGATCGTATTTATACAAAAGGAGAATGGCTTAACCAAGAATTTAATATTATTGATACTGGCGGAATCGATTTAAGCGATGAACCATTTAAAGACCAAATCAAATATCAAGCAGAGATTGCCATTGAGGAAGCAGACGTTATACTTTTTGTAACAAGTGTACGTGAAGGTGTGACTGAAGCTGATGAACTAGTGGCGCGTATTTTATATAGAAGTGATAAACCTGTTGTTTTAGCTGTAAATAAAGCTGATAATCCAGAAATGCGTCATGAGGTTTTTGATTTTTATACTTTAGGACTCGGAGATCCGTATCCAATTTCGGGTAGTCATGGAATAGGCTTGGGAGATGTTTTAGATGAGGCAATTAAACATTTTCCTAGTGAAGAAAGTGAAGAAGATGAATCAATTATCCATTTTAGTTTAATTGGTCGACCGAACGTAGGGAAGTCTTCACTGATTAATGCGATGTTGGGTGAAAATCGTGTGATTGTTTCAGAAATTGAAGGAACAACGCGAGATGCAGTTGATACTCGCTTTATCAGTGAAAGTGGTCAAGAATTTACTATGATTGATACAGCTGGTATGCGAAAACGAGGAAAAGTTTACGAAAAGACAGAAAAATATAGCGTGATGCGTGCAATGACTGCTATTGATCGTTCGGATGTTGTCTTGATGATTCTAAATGCTGAAGAAGGAATTAGAGAGCAAGATAAAAAAATTGCAGGTTACGCTCATGAAGCAGGACGCGCGATTATCATCGTTGTAAATAAATGGGATTTATTAGAAAAAAAGACTGATACGATGCGTAAATTTGAAGAAAAAATTCGCAATGAGTTCCTATACCTGGACTATGCACCAATTATTTTCGTTTCTGCGGAAACAAAACAACGATTGAACCAGTTACCTGATTTAATTGAACGTGTAGGAATGAACCAGAATTTGCGTGTACCATCATCTATTTTAAATGATGTAATTATGGATGCAGTAGCGATCAACCCAACGCCTACAGATAAAGGAAGACGACTGAAAATTTTCTATGCGACCCAGGTTGCGGTAAAACCGCCTACCTTTGTTGTTTTTGTCAATGATGAAAAATTGATGCACTTTTCTTACTCGCGCTTTTTGGAAAATCAAATTCGTCGAGCATTTGCCTTTGAAGGAACACCTATCCATATTATTCCTCGTAAGAGAAAATAAAAATTTTACCATAGTTTTTTCCCTTTGGCAAAGGATTCTGGCTTTTTCTAAATAAATAGCTAAAAAAGAAAAAAATGGCCCTAAAATGGCGAAAATCCTTGATATTAAAAGGTTCTTATGATAACGTTATATCAGAATATTGATCCAGTGAATCAATATTTGTCACATGATTTTGGGTTATCCAAATGAACGTGATTTATACCGAAACATCATTATATTTTCAGGAGGTGATTCCATCCATGGCAAATAAAGCAGAATTAATCGAAAAAGTTGCAGAAGCGACTGATTTAACTAAAAAAGACGCAACTGCAGCAGTTGATGCTGTATTTTCAACTATTCAAGATTCTCTAGCTAGCGGCGAAAAAGTTCAATTGATCGGTTTTGGTAACTTCGAAGTACGTTCTCGCGCAGAACGCAAAGGACGTAACCCACAAACTGGTGAAGAAATTAAGATCCCAGCAAGCAATGTACCAGCATTCAAACCTGGTAAAGCGTTAAAAGACGCTGTAAAATAAAATTTGTATTTTAGAAACCCTTGAGAAATCAAGGGTTTTTTTGTTCAATACATAAAACTTATTGATAAAAGAATGTTATGGTTAATTATATCGTTTAGCATTTGCGGACAAACTATACTGACTATTAGCTTAAAGGTTTATTGGGTAATGAATTTTTACTCCTCAACAACATTATATTGAGGAGCGTTTTATTATTCCTTTACTCGTTTTGTTATTTTTGAGGAATGAAATGATTTTGTGCTTCTTACTAAAAAGTCATTCATTAGTAAATACGCAAAAACAAGTCAAAATCATTTTACTAAATGCAATTTTTTCAAGAAATATTTAAACGTTTTAACTGTAATTGGCAAATCTTCTCAATTGGATTGTTTTCATGGTATAATAGGCATAACATAACGAGATGCGGGGGAAATTGCATGCAATTAACCTATCAAAGACAAGACTTAATTACTCAGGTTATTTATGGAGAACTTCTTGCAAGAAGTATTCGCGAGGCGTTGCCGGCTGATAAACATGTGATTATTTTAACCAATCAACGGTATTACGATCAGTTTTTTCAAAAAATCCAACAAGCATTTCCCCATAGTTTTATTGACTGGTATATTTGTCGCAATCAGTTATATTGTAATCATTTAGAAGAGCTGACAGAATTTTTGCAGTTTTTAGGTGGATTTCCGCAATCAAATGAGTACCTTTTCGTTGCTTTTGGTAATGAAGGAGTAGTACAATTGACCGGCTTCTTACAAAAAACGGTGCTGCATTCTGGAGAATTTTGGGTTATTCCCACTTCTTTACGTTCTTTCTTCAGTGCATTAGCAGAAAACTGTACGATTTGTAAGGAACCGTATAATGAATTATTGCAACAAAAAAATTTACCCGAATATATCTTTTTAGATCAATCTATCGTGCAAAAACAAGCGGACGGAAAATTAATTGATTTGCAAATGTTTCTCCAAGCAGGGTTAGTCAGCGATTACTCGTTTTTGCAGTTATTATTTAAAAACTTTCCTACGAAAAAGCAACTACAGACGTCCTCCTTTATTGCCTTTATTGAACATGCCGTACAATTATACGAGTCAAATGCACCCGCCATTACTTCTTATGGAACAACTTTTGAAAAAGCTTTCTATCTAACTGAAAATGGTCACTTGCTTTCTGCTCATATGAAACGTTTTTTAGGATTGCTTTTGCATCTATTTTGGAATTTGACAATAAATGGTTCTGCATTTCAAATTGAAAACTTCATGATTTGGTTAAAAACATTAGGGTATCCAATTGAGTTACC
Source organism: Tetragenococcus koreensis (assembly GCF_003795145.1). Lineage (GTDB taxonomy): Bacteria > Bacillota > Bacilli > Lactobacillales > Enterococcaceae > Tetragenococcus > Tetragenococcus koreensis. Next base: position 229,823 of record NZ_CP027786.1, read on the forward strand.
AGAACAACTGTTAATTGGTGAGTATTTAGAAAATGTACTCACTTTACAAGAAGGGCGCAAGTTGCTTGTCTTATCAGAGATTGGGAAAATTGGGGAGAGCCAGGCAGCTGATGAAAAAACGGTTATAAAAGCAATAAATCATTATCAAAAAATTATTTCAGAGATTTGAGGGAAATGAATGACATATAGCGAAAAAATGCTTGAGGCCTTAGATCAAGAAGATATTGCCCAAGCACAGTTACAATTAAATCAAGCGATCAAAAATGACGACGAAGATGTCTTAGAAGAACTAGGGGAAGCTTTGCTTTCAATTGGTTTTTTAGAAGAAGCTAAACAAATTTTTGAAAACTTGAAATCACGTCAACCTGAACAAAAAGAAATGAACTTGCCTTTAGCAGAAATTGCAGTTGAAAATAATGAAACGGACACAGCGCTTGAATTACTAGAAGAAGTTGATCCTACCAGCGAATTGTACCCCCAAGCTTTATTAATTACTGCTGACTTATACCAAGTTTTAGGAATTCCTGAAGTAAGTGAAGCAAAGTTAAAAGAAGCGTCTCATATACTTCCTGATGAACCGTTAGTTCAGTTTGCTTTGGCAGAGCTTTATCTTTCAATGGATCGAATGAATGAAGCAGAGTTTATTTATCAACATTTACTAGAACTAGGCGAAGATGAAATCAACAATGTATCAATTAGAGAACGATTGGGGACTACCCTTAGCTTAGAAGGAGATTTTGAAGCTGCAGTTGAATATTTAGAAGCTTCTTTAGAGGAAGAAGAAACTGATGAACGGTTATTTCAAACGGCCTTTGTTTATCGGCAGCTAAAAGATAATGACAAAGCGATTCATTATCTGCGAGAATTGCGCGAATTAAATCCACAATATCGTGCCTTATATTTACCTTTAGCTGAAAGTTTACAAGAAGAAGAGCTGGTTGAAGAAGCTCAAACGATTGCTGAAGAAGGAATTCATGAAAATCCTTACCAACCGGATTTGTATCATTTTGCTTCTGAAAATAGTTATCGCCTGCACGATGCTAAAAAGGCGGAAGATTTCTTGTTGCAAGCCTTAGAGTTAGGAGAAAAAACGGATGAAACACTTTTAGCACTCAGTAATTTATATCTAGATGAAGAGCGCTTTGATGAAGCAATAAAAGCAGTTGAAGGAATGGAAAATTCGCAAAATCCTTACGCTCTATGGAACTTAGCCTATGCATACAATGAATTAGAAGAATTTGAGCAAGCTAGTAAGTATTATGAACAAGCGAGTGTTGATTTAAAACAGGAAGCAGATTTTATGAAAGAATATGGTATCTTCTTGCGCGAAGAAGGACGCTTAGAAGAAGCTAAATCCTACCTTTCTCACTATTTAGAACATGAACCTGGAGACATGGAAGCTGCATCGATTTTAGATGATCTATCAGAAAGATGGTGAAAGTATGGAAATTGCCACGCTAGATAAAAGGCGGTTTTTAAATTGGTTTGTTTCGCATGAAGCTTTTGCTAAAAGGGAGGTTTCTTGGATACTGAATTACTTAGCAAACCATGAATCTATTTTAAAATATGTCCATTTTGTGGAAAAAGCTCGCCGTACACCTAGAGGTATTACAATTTGCACCCAGCGTTTTTATGGAGAACCTATTTCTTTATTTATTGACGGAGAAGTATTTCATGATAGCGATCAGATTTTTCACGAAATTCGGTTAAACTGGCAGGATCCACTCTATATAGAATGTCAATTTAGTAATTCTTGGGGCAACGAATTGTATTTAGGAATTTTAGAAGATAATCCGTATTATCGTTGGAATGACACTATGGATACTCAAACGTTAGCTCGAGTAGAAAACTATTTTAAGAAAGAAACCATTCAAGCAGAAATATCGGAACTATACCAACAAATTGATCAAGCGCTGGAAAGTAACGATCAAGTGACTTTTATGGAGCTTTCAGAAAAAGTAAACCAGTTAATCGCCCAAAAAGAAGTCAATAGCAACTCATAACAGGAAAAAATGGCTCTTTGTCAACTGGTGTTGGTAAAGAAAACTCGATAAATAAAGGAAGCAGTTAGGCGCTATGGTCTAGCTGCTTTTTTTAGTTTGTATAGGTAAGGGTCCGGGTTGGAAATACTTTCCTCGGTATAAAAAGATCCGTTGCCGAAAGTTCTCAAAGCTATGGAAACCATAAGCGACTCGTTTTAGGACTTTAATATGATTATTTAAACCTTCTAAAGGACCATTAGAGTAAGGCACCGTTAAAGCCAGCCGGATCTCTTGTCGATACTTGCGAAAGGTCTTGACTACGGGCTGAAACGGGTCAGGAAGCTGAGACAAATCGGTTTTTAATAATTGATCCAAACGTTCGATATCTTGCTTATGAAATGCAGAAAGGAACGATTGATAGATTTTATAGCCTTGTCTAAGCGTGGAATGATAACTTAATAAGCGGTCGACAATCTCTTGCTCGGTTAAATGATCCCGAAAACTAGGCCGCCAATATCGTTTTTTGTAATCCAGTGCCCAAGCTTTTTTCTGTAGAAGTTTCCAATATTTTTTGAGGTGCTTATATTCTTTTTGCCGACGGTTAAAGGTGTTCATCACTTGTTTCCGTTGTTGTTGGAAAGCTCGCCCAATATGTTGGCTCATATGGAAACGATCAATGACTAACTGCGCATTAGGAAAAAGGGCTTTAACTAAGGAAGCATACGGACTGTAAAAATCCGAAACGACATAGTGCACCTTGGCTCTTTCCTCTCTAGGATAACGAGCGAAAAAGGCTTCTAAATGAGGCAGTTGTCGATTAGCGACAATCTCTAAGAGTTGCCGCGTTTTCCCATTCATCATAATAAAACTCATGGCACCAGAAACTCGTTTGACCGATTGAAATTCATCAAAACAAAGTACTTCCGGTAAGGAAGTATTGGGGGTTAGCTGTTTAGGTTGAAAACTATGCAGCACACGTAAAACTGTCGTCGGCGAAACATGCTTCAACCGGGCGACCATTGACATCGACAAGGGTTGAGCTAATTTTTCTGCAATGGCGAGTTTGACGCGTCGAGCGATCGAACAATGACGGTCCGCGACACTGGTTTCGGCGATAGAAGTTTTCCCGCAAGTTTTACAACGAAAACGTTGTTTCTTCATTTTAAGTAAGGTTTTGTATTCACTCACATCGTTAAGCTGAATCGTCACTTCCTTGAATCCCCATTTCATTAAACAAGCCGTATCTTCTTCGCCACAGTGAAAACAGGCTTGTGGACGATAAGAAAGCTGACCATAAAAGACAAAACAAATGACGCCGTTAATGGCTTCTTTTTGGAAACAATCTTCTTCAAAAGTCAGATTTAAGTCTAGGATATCTAGGATTTCTTTAGTATAATGAGAGATGGACATCTTGAAACACTCCTTTGGATATTTGTTTGGTACCTTTATTCTACGGGTTTTCAAGGTGTCTGTTTTCTATTTTGCTCAGAAAATATAAAAAAACTAGTATGGGCTACAAGAAAATCATTCTTGTCTACCAACACTAGAAATTATAGAGCCGAAAAAATCTCTGTCAACGATAGTTAAGTTGACAGAGGTTTTTATTTTGCTTGCGCATTTGAGAAATTATTCGATTTAGGTAGTTGGATTATGATGTTCCTTTTCTAGGAATTCGAGCATACTTTTGCTAAAATAGAAAGGAACTCAGTAAAAGGAGGGACTTTCATTGTCCGAAAATTATACTTTAATTGCTATGCAAAAAGAAGTGGATCAGTATATCCAACAATTTAAATCAGGTTATTTTACGCCTTTGGCACAAATGGCCCGATTGACAGAAGAAATTGGTGAATTAGCCAGAGAAGTGAACCATTATTATGGAGAAAAACAGAAAAAAGCTACAGAAGCACCTAATACGGTAAAAGAAGAACTGGGAGATGTTTTATTTGTCACGATGATTATGGCCAATTCATTGGACATAGATTTAACTGAAGTATTTGAAAAAAACATGGAAAAGTTCAATCAGAGAGATCGTTACCGTTTTGAACGAAAAGACAATGAATAAGTATGAAAGCAAGTAGGAAAGGGCTAAGAAAATGAAACTGAAAAAAATCCCAGCTGAATACCAACAAGCACTGCCTATACTCAAAAAAATTGAGCAAGCTGGCCATGAAGCTTATTTTGTGGGAGGTAGCGTACGGGATGTCTTATTAAACCAACCGATTCACGATGTTGATATTGCGACGAGCGCTTTTCCTGCAGAAATTAAACAAATTTTCTTTAAAACAATTGACGTAGGAATTGAGCATGGGACAGTCTTAGTTTTAGAACGATCTGGTCAGTATGAAATTACAACTTTTCGAACAGAATCGATCTATCAAGATTTTCGTCGTCCTGAACATGTTGAATTTGTCCGATCATTAAAAGAAGATTTAAAGCGCCGCGATTTTACTATTAATGCTTTTGCCATTAGGGAAGATGGCGAAATTATTGATTTATTCGATGGGTTAAAAGATTTAGATGATCGTATCTTACGGGCAGTTGGCGACCCCCATGAACGTTTTTATGAAGATGCATTGCGTATGATGCGTGGATTGCGCTTTGTAAGTCAATTAGGTTTCGATTTGGAAAAAGAAACTTTTTCAGCTATCAAAGAAAATCATCAACTTCTTAAAAAAATATCGATTGAACGTATTAATGTAGAGTTTGTAAAACTTTTATTAGGTAATTATAGGAAAAAAGGGGTTCAAACCCTTGTAGAAAGCCAATGCTTTGAATATTGTCCTGCGCTAGCCGGTAAGAAAGAAGAATTATTATCCTTTGCTGCTTTACCAGAAAAAGTGATCAAACAAGAAAGCCAAGCTTGGGTCTTATTGATTGATCAGCTCAATCTGAAAGAAGCAGATATACGGCCCTTTTTAAAAGAGTGGAAGTGTTCAAACGAAATGATTAAAACTGTCCAATCAGTGTTCTATGGCTTACAAATAAGAAAAGAACAAGCATTCACTGCCGATCTGTTATATCAATTAGGTGAAACACAAGCTATTTTAGTAGAAGAGCTGCTTCCATTTTACGGTAAAACTGCAAGTCTTGAAAAAGTACTGATCGATTACCATCGACTACCCATCCATTCACTAAAAGAATTGGCTGTTAATGGTAACGATCTGATGACTTACTTTGATAAAAAGCCAGGGAAATGGTTAAAAGAACAGTTAACGTCTTTAGAAAAAGCTGTCATTCATCAACAAGTACCAAATAAAAAAGAAGAACTGTTGCAACTAGCCGAACAACAAGTTAAATGAGAAGAAACGACCATTAATTGAATAAGCAGGAAGTTTAATAACCGGCGAAACTTTAAAGGTGGGATCTTTTAACCGCTGTATTTACCTTAGTCATGGTTTGTGCTAAACTTACATTGTAAGTTTGTTAACAAATAAGTAGGGGGGATTTTAGTATGTCAAGACAGATGAAAGCTTTAAAATTATTTTTCCGTAATGGCGAAACTTGGACAATTGATCGTCGGCACATCGGCGATTTATGGATCAAACAAGTAACGACTAGCTATGGACGAATTAATGGCAGTGATTTTGTAGAAATTCATCCTTGTGCTGCTTTTAAAATGGAAGTTTATCAAGAAGGCGATCATGTAGCAACTTCTGATATCAACTTAGGCGGACTTGAGATGGGTATGTTCTCACGAGCATTAAAATATCAAGATATCGAATATATGGAAATTGTTTATCAAAACGGAGTACCCGACACGATATACTTCCCGTATACTGATAAAGATGAAGAAGGATTGGACAACGTTAACCAAACAACAAAAGTGAGTGAATCAACAAAAAATCTTTATGTTGTAATTGATCCTGATAATACAGTGGATGACGTTTATAGCGACTATTTAGCTTAATTAAAATCTATTTGGAGGCTAGGGGATAATGATTCCCAGCCTCTGTTTCTTTGTTAAAAGAATAAAAAAATTAATCGAAAGAGAACATTAGATGGCAAATAAACGAAAAAAAACGGGCCCTAAAACAGCCAAAGCATTGTTTGTTTCGCTACTTTTCCTTGTCTTATTTACAGCAACAGCTGGGAAAGTTGATCTATCTAGTATTGATCTAAACGACCTAAGTTCTGTTATCGAGGCGTTTGAACCCCAAAATACCACGGCAGATTATCCTCAACTAAATTCTTTACCGGATTACAATGGTGAAGATGAGGTCGTCACATTAAATGATGATCAACCTTTTTTCTCCGAAGATGATTTGTCGTTGGAAAATGGAGCGTGGCAAACTTTTTCTAATTTGGATTCTATGAATCGAGTCGGTCCAGCGAATGCGATGTTACATAAGAAGATGATGCCCAAAGAAGAACGCGGAGATATTTCACAAGTCTATCCATCAGGCTGGAAGCAAAAGAAAATCACAGGTGGCCAGTGGTTATATAACCGTTCACATTTGATTGGTTTTCAGTTAACTGGCGAAGATGATAATTGGAAGAACTTATTTACTGGAACTCAGCAAATGAACCAAGGGCCCATGAGAGAGTACGAAGAGCAAGTAGCAGCTTACTTAAAAGAAACGAATCATCATGTGCGTTATCGCATTACGCCTTTATTTAAAGATAATGATCTAGTTCCTAGAGGGGTTGAAATGGAAGCGCAGAGTATCGAAGATGATCAGTTCCGCTTTAACATTTATCTATATAATATACAAGATGGTTACCAAATAAATTATGAAACAGGAGCTTCAAAAAAAGCCTCATAGAAATGTTATAAATAAAAAATTGTCCTCAAAAAAGACTTTATTGTCATTTTTTGAGGTCTTTTTTTCTGTTTAAATTCATATTTTTTACATTTATTATTACAAATAACCAGAAATAAAAAAATGAAAGGAGGAGTATTTTGTTTTCGAAATACCAATGTGTAAATGTTTATAAAATAGCATTTGTGATACTTTTTTCTTTTGGCTATTTCCCTATTAAAATAACATATTATTTTTAAGCGCAGAATTTTTTGTCATCTTTTTTATCAAACTGTAATGAATTGTTACCATTTTTTTACACACGAAATACAAATCAATGGTAAATTATTGATTGTAGCTAAGAGCACAACTTAATTAAAAAAAATTCTTGGAGGATTAACACACATGAAATTTAGTAAAACTCTTTTATTTAGTACAGTATTAGTAGCAGGAGCAACATTGGCACTTGGTACAAGCGAAGCAAATGCAGATGAAGTTTACACTGTTCAAGCAAATGATTCATTATCAAAAATCTCAATGAAATTTGCAGGCGATAATAGCTTAATTAATGCAATCGCAGAAGACAATAACATTGCAGATACAAATATGATCTTTGAAGGAACTCAATTAACAATTGCAACAGATGGTTCTTCTAGCAAAAAAGCTCCAGTACAACAAGAAGCAAAAGCTCAACAACCTGCTCAACAAGAAGTACAACAACAAGAAGTTAAAGAACCTGCTCAACAAGCAGCTCCTAAAAAACAAGAATCAAGCTCAAACCAATCTTCTTCAGCAGGTTCATCTTCTGCAAAAGAATGGATTGCAAATAAAGAATCTAGTGGTTCTTACTCTGCAACAAATGGTCGTTACATCGGTCGTTATCAATTAGATTCATCTTACTTGAATGGTGACCATTCAGCAGCAAACCAAGAAAAAGTAGCTAATCAATATGTTAATGATCGCTATGGTTCTTGGGAAGGCGCTAAGAGCTTCTGGCAATCACACGGCTGGTATTAATCAGTAAATAAAAAGTAAACTTAAAGTTCTATCTTCGGATAGAGCTTTTTTTGTTGGATAAATTTAAAAATAGCCAATTAATTTCATTAAATGGGAAAAGTGTCAGGTGGTGGAAAGAGTATTTATTAGTGAAGGAAGAAGGAGCAACTAAGGCGATGGGAATAGATCAGAGAGGTAGGGAGTCATCAAAAAATATCCGTTTAAAGCCTTCGTTTAGAGAATAAAAAAACACCTGCTAAGTAACTGTTGACCAGCTGTTTGGCAGGTGAAAACATTCTTTGTTATTTTGTTTCGCGATGCAAAGTAACTTTTCTTTCACGTGGACAATATTTCTTTTTTTCCAAGCGATCAGGGTTGTTACGTTTGTTTTTACTTGTTAAATAATTGCGTTCTTTGCAAGAAGTACATTCTAATGTAATGTTTACACGCATTTGTTTTCCCTCCTATAACTATATGCTCCAATTTTTTGGACTTAATTATCATATCATGTTTGCCAATAAAATTCTAGATTTTTATACAAAAATGTTAAGTAAGTTTGCTTGACACAAAATTTTTCATATCTGTATCCGTATGAACATGGTAGAATAGAAACAGATTGCCTTAAGCAAGTAGAATAATCTTTGTGATATTGGAGTGTAAACAAATAATGGATAAAACGCAATTACGACAACAAGCAATTGAAAAGCTAGAAGATCTGAGCGTACATTTAGCAAAAAAACAAAAAAAGGAACAGCAAATTACCACCCTGCTGTTTCATTCGAAATTATGGAAAGAAGCAAAAACGGTTGGAATGGTCCGTTCACAATCGTTTGAATTTAATACAGAACCGATCATAACAAAAGCTTTAAATCAAGGTAAAAAGGTAGTTGTCCCTAAAACTTTGCCGGAACGCCAACTAGGCTTTTATGAAATCGATGAAAATACGGTTTATCAATTGTCTGATTTTGGCATAGAAGAACCAGTTAGTAATTTATTTGTGACAAAAGACGAGATTGATCTGATGTTGGTTCCTGGGTTGATTTTTTCAAGGAAAGGATATCGGATCGGATTTGGTAAAGGCTACTATGATCGTTTTTTACAAGGATTTAACGGAAAAACTTGTGGACTGGTGTTTTCTGAACAGTTAAATAATGATTGGCAACCAGAAGATTTTGATCAGCCAGTGATGCGAATTTATACGGATACCGTTGAAGGGAGTTTTAGCTATGAATAATTTTCAACTTCGTCGCTGGCTTAATCAACCGATTATTACTTATTTATTTCTGGGACTGCAAGTTTTAGTTTTTTTGATTTCGTATCTTCTTCCGGGAGTGATTGAGACCCAAGGAGCGATGTTTGGTCCATTTGTTGTATACTATTCCCAGTATTGGCGCTTTATCACACCGATATTTATCCACTATGGTCTGATGCATTTTGCCGTGAATTCGATAGTATTATATTTTATGGGTCAGCGTTTAGAAGCGATGTATGGTCACACTCGTTACTTCTTTCTTTATTTATTAAGCGGTGTTTCTGGTAATTTATTAAGCTTTGCTTTTAACTCAGCAGGCGTCCAATCAGCTGGTTCTAGCACAGCGTTATTTGGTTTGTTTGGTGCTTTTGTTATTTTAGGCGTTCATTACAAAAATAATTATGCGATTCAAGTTTTAGTTCGACAATTTACTTTATTTATCGGAATTAGCTTACTTTTTAACTTGTTAGATAGTTCAGTAGATATTTGGGGCCATGTTGGCGGACTGCTGGGTGGTATACTTTTAGGTAACATATTTGGGTTACCACAGCGTTTACGTGATTATTCGATTCATGTTCGCATTATTTCTGGTATTGCTTTTGTATTTTTGGTAGTATTTTGCCTGATCTATGGTTTTAAAAAGTATCAATTACTAGTATAATATTTAGGAAGTGTTATGTATGGATAGTTTATACGACGTACAACAACTATTAAAACGTTTTGGCATATTTGTATATGTGGGAAAACGAATCTATGATATCGAATTAATGAATATTGAATTAAAAAAAATTTTTGAAGCTCGCTTGATTGATCAAGAAACCTATCTAAAAGCTAGAAATATCTTAACAAGAGAGCATCGTATTGAAGAAAGCAGGGAGGACCAATAGATGGCTGAAGAAAAAATTATAGGAATTGATTTAGGAGGCACAACTGTCAAATTTGCTATTTTGACAACACAAGGTGAAATCCAGCAAAAATGGAGCATTCAAACCAACATTTTAGATGAAGGTTCGCATATAGTGCCAGATATCGTGGAATCGATTAATCATCGTCTGAATTTATATAATATGCAAGCAGAAGATTTTATTGGCATCGGTATGGGAACACCTGGTAGTGTCGACCGAAAAAAAGGGACCGTTATTGGTGCTTATAATTTAAACTGGAAAACTACTCAGCCAGTCAAAGAACAAATCGAAAAAGGGACGGGGATTCCTTTTACGCTGGATAATGACGCCAATGTAGCGGCTTTAGGCGAACGCTGGAAAGGCGCAGGTGATAACGAGCCGGATGTAGTATTCATTACACTAGGTACAGGTGTTGGTGGTGGTATTGTGATGGAAGGCGACCTCTTACACGGGGCAGCGGGTTGTGCTGGGGAGATTGGTCATATTACAGTGGATCCCGATGGTTTTGAATGTACTTGCGGCAAAAAGGGGTGTCTTGAAACAATTGCCAGTGCTACCGGAATTGTTCGAGTGGCACGTAAGCTATCAGAAGAATATGCTGGGGCTTCTGAATTAAAGCAGCTTTTAGATAGTGGGGAAGAAGTTACTAGTAAAGATGTTTTTGAATTAGCAGAAGAAGAGGATCAGCTTGCGATGATGGTGGTAGATAATATTTGCTATTATTTAGGTCTAGCATGTGGCAATATTGGGAATCTTTTGAATCCATCGTCATTGATACTAGGCGGTGGAGTTTCAGCAGCAGGTGAATTCTTACGCTCGAAAGTGGTGGCCTATTTTAAACAATTTACTTTCCCGCAAGTAACCGAGAGCACAAGAATTAAGTTAGCACAACTAGGCAACGATGCTGGTATTATTGGTGCAGCTTCGTTAGCGTTGAAATTAGAAGAGTAGAAAGGTGACGGAAACATGAATTTTTTGCAAACTTTAACACTTATTTTAGCGGCTATTTTAATTGCCATGGGAATTAATTGGCTATATTATTATATTCAAGGAAGACGATCGGCTAAAATCATTGATCAAGAAACATTTCGCCAAGGGATGAGAAAAGCTCAAGTGATTGACGTTCGTGAGAAAAAAGAGTTTGATGGCAGTCATATTTTAGGTGCTAGAAATATTCCTTATACTTTATTGAATAATTCGCTGGCCTCTATTCGCCAGGACCAACCTGTTTATTTATATGATACAAGTAAGACGTTAAGCGTACGAGCTGCGAATAAATTACGTAAAAATGGTTATACAGATATTTATATCTTAAAAGAAGGCTTTAATGGCTGGCAGGGCAAGAAAAAATCCAAAAAAATAACGTAAAAAAACAAGACCATATCTGTGGTGATCTTCTTAAAGTTAGACTAAAAACTAGCTTTGGAAGATCAGTACATTAGGTCTTGTTTTTTATTTTTTATCTAGCGAAGCTTTTACGACGTGCTTTTTTACGATTAGCATCAATCATCGCTTCTTTTTCTTCAATTGGTTCGATGACTTGCTTTTTGACAGATTGTACTAAGCAAACAGTTGCGGCAGTAGTCGCCAAAGAGCCTAGAATAAATCCAGCTGTAAATTTTTTCATTACATTTCACCTCATTTATTAATCTTATATTCATTATGAATGAAATGAGCCAATTTGAAAAGCAATATACTTAAATTTTTTCAATAAACTTTTTAAGGAAATTAATAATGGGATCTTTTTCCAAATAAATAGGAAACATTTTTTATATTAGAAAGTTTATTATCCATAGAATAAAGCATTTCTCAATTTCATTAAATCCCACCAGTTGAATCGCAATCTCGTTTTAGTAAATTTGTTTGAAAAAATTTACTAAATATTTTATAATGTATTTACTTAATAAATCAAAATATAGTAAACGATTAACTGAACTGCTGTTAACAATGTAAAGAGGGAGTGGGAAATGATGAAAAATGAAATACAAGAAATTTTTGCGAGGATTTTCGATGCACCAGCACCCAATGTTTATTTTGCCCCAGGTAGGATTAATTTGATTGGTGAACATACCGATTACAATGGCGGTGATGTGTTTCCAGCGGCGATTACTTTAGGTACATATGCTGTGGCACAAAAAAGGGACGATCGTCGTGTCCGTCTTTATTCGGAAAACTTTTCTGAAAAAGGAATCATTGAATTTAATTTAGATGATTTAACTTATAAAAAGGCCGATGATTGGGCAAATTATCCAAAAGGGATGTTTCACTTTTTAAAAGAAGCGGGTTTTTCTATTGAGAAAGGGCTGGATGTTGCGTTTTATGGGAATATTCTTAATGGAGCAGGTCTTTCCTCTTCGGCTTCGATTGAATTGCTGACAGGAGTTATGTTGCGTGACTTATTTGATTTATCTATCGATATGCTGGATTTAGTGAAATTAGGACAAAAAACAGAAAATCAGTTCATTGGAGTAAATTCAGGGATAATGGATCAATTTGCTATCGGTATGGGACAAGTAGATCATGCTTTATTACTTGATACTAATACATTAGATTATGAAGTGGTTCCAGCTGATTTTGGAGCCTACGTTTTGGCGATTATGAATACGAATAAACAACGAAAATTAACGGCTTCAAAATATAATGAACGTCGCAGTGAATGTGAACAGGCATTAAAAAGTTTGCAAGAAGGATTAACGATTCATTCATTAGGAGAGCTAGATAGTGAAACTTTTTTTGCTAATACTCATTTGATAAAAAATGAGTTGTTAGTTAAACGAGCAAAACATGCAGTCACTGAAAATGAACGGACAAAAAAAGCGAAAGCAGCTTTACAAAAAGGCGACTTAGTCGAATTTGGAAAATTACTGAATGCATCTCATACTTCATTGCAAAATGATTATGAGGTGACTGGAAAAGAACTAGATACACTTGTTCATACTGCTCAACAACATCCTGGCGTATTGGGCGCACGTATGACTGGTGCGGGCTTTGGGGGCTGTGCGATTGCATTGGTGAAGAAAACAGAATGGTCTGCTTTTGTTAAAGATGTTTCGCAAACTTATTTAGACAAAATTGGTTACCCGACAGATATTTATCAGGCAAATATTGATGATGGAGCTAGAAAGCTATAAAATGGAGCAGACACCACAGGTTAAAATAAATAAACTCAAGGAGAAGGTAATATGACAATTCTAGTATTAGGCGGAGCAGGATATATCGGCTCGCATGCTGTTGATCAGCTAATTAATCAAGGGTACAAGGTGGCAGTAATTGACAATCTATTAACTGGTCATCAAGAGGCCATTCATCATAAAGCTCATTTTTATCAAGGCGATATTCGCGACCAAGAATTTGTTCGTTCAGTATTTGCAAAAGAATCCATTGAAGGCGTCATTCATTTTGCCGCTAGCTCGTTGGTTGGTGAGTCCGTTGAAAAGCCGTTGAAATACTTTAATAATAATGTTTCTGGTACTGAAATCGTATTAGAAGTAATGCATGAATTTGACGTGAAATATATTGTCTTTTCTTCCACTGCAGCGACATATGGAGAACCAGAAGATAATCCAATTACTGAAACAACACCCACAAATCCCAAAAATCCTTATGGCGAAAGTAAATTGATGATGGAAAAAATGATGCGTTGGTGTGATGAAGCGTATGCAATGAAATTTGTTGCCTTGCGTTATTTCAACGTGGCAGGCGCTAAAGCAGATGCTTCCATTGGTGAAGATCATAATCCTGAGACCCATTTAATCCCCATTATTTTAGAAGTGGCGCTCGGTCAAAGAGACCAATTAGCGATTTTTGGCGATGACTATAATACTGAAGATGGGACTTGTGTGCGCGATTATGTGCATGTAGAAGATCTAATAGCTGCTCATATTTTAGCTTTAGAGTATCTAAGAGCAGGCAATTCTAGCAACATCTTTAATTTAGGAAGTAATTCTGGTTATTCTGTTAAACAAATGCTGGAAGCAGCCAGAGAAGTCACCGGTAAAGAAATCCCAGCTAAAGTGGCTCCTCGCCGTGCGGGTGATCCTAGTACTTTAGTCGCTGCTAGCGATAAAGCTAAAACTATCTTAGGTTGGCAACCCCAATATACCGATGTGAAGAAAATTATCGAAACAGCTTGGAATTGGCATGCCAAACGTCCGCATGGCTACCAAGAGTGAGGAGGGATAGGATGATCAGTCAAACGATTGCTGACTTTACAACGCTTGCCATTGCGTCCGGTGGCTGGATGGAAATGGATCGCGTCTATTTACAAAACCGTATATTAGGAATGATTGGCCAGACGCAATTTGAGACTGCGGAAATCCGTCAGTCCCCCAAAACATCGACGCAATTGATGGATGAATTAGTTGAAGTTGCTAAAAATAACCATATGGTGGGTGAATCGCTTTCAGAACAAGAAATCTTTGAAGCGCAATTGATGGACTTTTTGACGCCACCACCCTCTGTTGTAAATGCTTTTTTCGCGCAATTTTATGCCAAAGATCCTAGAAATGCTACGGATTATTTTTTCAAGCTATGTAAAAACAATGATTATATTAAAACTCGCGCGATTGCTAAAAATATCGTTTTTCCAGCAGAAACGGAATATGGCACATTAGAAATCACGATTAATTTATCAAAGCCCGAAAAAGACCCTAAACAAATTGCCCAGGAAAAAAACGCCGAAGAAGTAGATTATCCTAAGTGCCAATTATGTATGGAAAACGAAGGCTATAAAGGACGTAACAATTTTCCAGCACGAACGAACCATCGAATCATCCGGATGAACTTAGATGGTGAATCATGGGGCTTTCAATATTCTCCTTATGCTTATTACAATGAACATTGTATTATTTTGTCAGAAGAGCATCGTCCGATGGAGATTACGAAAAAGACGTTTGATCGTTTACTGAAAATTGTTGAAGTATTGCCTCATTATTTTGTAGGATCGAATGCAGACTTACCTATTGTAGGGGGCTCGATTTTATCTCACGATCATTATCAAGGAGGACGGCATACTTTTGCGATGGAAAAGGCGCCTATTGAGCAATCTTTTTCACTTAAAAAATATCCTAATGTGACCGCAGGGATTGTGAAATGGCCCATGTCTGTGATCCGTCTGCAAGCAAAAAATAAAGAAGAACTTGCAAGAGCCGCCCATGAAATTTTTGCAAGATGGTCCGTTTATTCAGATGAAGAATTGGAGATTTCAGCCTACTCACAAGATGGTACGCCTCACCATACAGTAACATCAATTGCTAGAAAAAAAGAAGAAGGATTTGAACTGGACCTTGTTCTTCGTGATAATAATGTTTCTAAAAAACATCCGGATGGTATCTTCCATCCCCATAAAGATGTTCAACACATCAAAAAAGAAAATATTGGGCTGATTGAGGTCATGGGGCTAGCGATATTGCCTCCACGTTTGGAAAGCGAATTAAAAGAAGTGGCGAATTATTTGTTAGAAAAAGAAAATGAAATGGCTGCTTACCATAAATCTTGGGCAGATCAGATAAAAACAAGTAATAGTATAACTAAAGAAAACGTCAATACAATTATAGAAAAAGAAGTTGGAAAAGTATTTGCTCGTGTATTAGAAGATGCCGGAGTCTACAAAAGAGATGCGCAAGGACAAGCTGGGTTTGAACGCTTTGTAACCACTTTTGCTGACAACTAATTAAAAATAATAATGACTATACGAATTCGTTTAAAAGGAGGAGAAACTTTTGGCAACAATTAAAGATATTGCAAATAAAGCAGGAGTTTCTCCTGCCACAGTTTCGCGTGTATTAAATTATGATCCGCATTTATCTGTTGGAACTGCTACCAAACAAAAAATTTTTGAAATAGCCGAAAAATTAAACTATACAAAGCACCAACAAAAAACGAGACCACAAATGGTAGTACGTTTAGTTCAATGGTATAATAGCGAAGAAGAATTAGAAGATCTTTATTATCTCGCCATTCGCTTAGGAATTGAAAAAAAGGCAGAAGAATTAGGCATTCAATTAATTAAGGTTTCGCTAGATCAGTTGGCTGATTCAAATACACAAGCCACAATTGCCTTGGGGAAGTTTGACCCTCAACAAATTGAACAATTAGAAAAACATTCTGAAACGTTATTATTTGTTGATTCAACAGGTGCGATTTCAGGCCACAATGCAATCGTTGTCGATTTTCGTCAAGGTATTGAGCGAGTCGTTGATCATTTTATTCGCGAAAAACACGAAAAAATTGGCATCCTTTCAGGAGTTGAACATACTAAAGAAAGTCAATATCAGATTGAAGATCCACGTTTAAACTATTTTAAGGAACAATTGAAGCAGTTGAAATTGTATCAGGAAAAATATCATATTGAAGGACCATTTACTGTTGAAGGTGGATATCAGGCGATGAAACATTATTTGGATTTCACCCAGGATTTGCCAACGGCTTTATTTGCTTCTAGCGATGCATTGGCCATAGGAGCGATGCGCGCGATCAGTGAGTGCGGTCTGTCCATTCCTAAAGATATTTCCTTGATCGCTTTTAATGATTTGAGCGTCTCGAAATACGTTAATCCGAGGCTTTCTACTGTCCGTGTCTATACTGAATGGATGGGTGAATTAGCTGTTATTACTTTGTTAGAATTAACAAAAGAAACAGCACCAGTAGCTCGTAAGATTATAGTAGAGACCGAACTGGTATTACGAGAATCGACTTTATCAAGCGAAATTAAATAATGCGCTATTGAAATACCCGATAAACAAATACTTTGTTGGGCATTTTTTGCTTTGAAAACCTAATTGTCAGGGGCTGTATCCTAGTTTCTTTTGCTAATTCGTGATAAAATATATAAGGATTTCAAGAGAAGGGAATAAATAAATGAAAGTACTAGCAATGGATACTTCTAGTCAAACGATGGCAGTTGCCGTCATGGAAGACCAGGCAATCCTGGGCCAAATACAAACAATGGTAAATAAAACACATAGTAAAACACTGATGCCAGCGATTGATTACTTAATGAAAAATATTAATTTGACACCAGCTGATTTGGATCGAATCGCAGTTGCTCAAGGTCCAGGCTCTTATACTGGATTACGTATTGGTGTAACTACCGCCAAGACATTAGCAGATACGTTGCCCGCTGAGTTAGTTGGTATTTCAAGTTTAAAAGTTATTGCAGCCAATTGTATCGGCGAATCGGATTTGATTGTACCGCTCTTTGATGCACGGAGGGAAAATGTTTACGCAGGTGTTTATCAATGGCAAAATCATGCGTTAGTTAATGTTTTAGCGGATCAACATCTGTCATTTGAGAAGTTACTAGAGCATTTAAAAGATAAAACCTGTCTTTTTGTAGGCGCTGATGTAAAAAAATTTCAAGCATCAATTGTAGAAAAGCTTCCTTTAGCAAAAATCAATTCGGTTGTCCAATGGGATTATCCAAACGGTGTCGTGCTTAATCAGTTGGCCCAAAAAGAAAAACCGGTGGAAGATATTCATCAATTTTTACCTAACTATTTAAAACGAGTTGAAGCTGAAGAAAAATGGTTACAAACCCATCAAATTGGAGCAGAAGACTATGTTGAAAAGATTTAGATCCGCGATCTCGGCCTTTCATCACAAAGAAGGTTATATTACACATGAACAAGAAATTGCGGATAAAAAATTTATTGTACGTGAAATGTCTACCAATGATATCAAAGAGCTGCTGCAATTAGAGAAAGTAATCTATGCAGGAGAACTGCCTTGGGCACGTAGCGCTTTTTTAGCGGAGTTATATTCACGTTATGTTCATTTATATCTGTGTATCTTATATCAAGACCAGATTGTCGGATTTGTTGGGATCCGTTTATTTTTTGATGACGCGCATATTACTCACGTGGCTGTGCACCCCAACTTCCAAAAAACTGGGATTGGTTCGCTATTGATAAAAGAAGTAGAGGCCTTTGCCTATCGCCAACATTGTCAAACGATTTCTTTAGAAGTACGAATTAGTAATATTGACGCTAAGCGGTTGTATCGCAAGTTGGGCTATGAAACAAAAAAGCGAATGACGCAATATTATAAAATCGGTAACGAAGATGCCCTTTATATGGTAAAGAAGGTAGAATGATGCGCTTAGTTAATGAATGTTTTTTTCCAGCTGAAAAATTGGCGAATTGTTTGTTTACTTTGTCTAGAGAAAGCTACACCTTTGGTTCGCCCTGGACGCAAGAACAGTTCAAAGCCGATATATGTAACGAACAAAGTGGCTATTTAGTCCTTGAGGATACGGAGATTCTAGCCTATCTGTGTTATCATCAGTTTTTAGATGAAATGGAAATTTTTAATTTTGCGATCGCGCAAAAAGAACAAAGAAAGGGTTATGGACATTTTTTGCTTGAAAATTTAAATCAAATTGCTTTAACCGAGCAAATTAAGCGAATTATTTTAGAAGTACGAATGTCCAATCAAGCTGCCCAGAAACTATATTTGAAAAATGGATTTGACGTTATCAATCGTAGGGCGGACTATTATGTAAAACCGACCGAAGATGCGTTAGTGATGACTAAAAAAGTGAGGCCAGAAAAAAAGAATGAGCGAATTGATATTAGGAATTGAAAGCAGTTGTGATGAAACAAGCGTTGCAGTTGTTAAAGATGGCAAGATAATTTTAAGCAACATCGTGGCTTCCCAAATTAAAAGCCATAAACGTTTTGGCGGCGTTGTGCCAGAAGTTGCCAGTCGTCATCACGTGGAACAAATTACACGCTGTATCGAGCAATCCCTTCAAGAAGCACAAATAACTAAAAAAGAACTGACAGCCGTGGCTGTTACCTATGGACCAGGTTTAGTAGGTGCGCTATTAATTGGTGTGCAAGCAGCTAAGGCTTTTGCTTGGGCCAACGATCTGCCATTAGTACCGGTTAATCATATGGCCGGGCATATTTATGCAGCTCGTTTTGAAAAACCTTTGCAATTTCCTTTACTGGCATTAGTCGTTAGTGGCGGACACACAGAATTGGTTTACATGAAAGAAGATGCTTCTTATGAAGTGCTCGGAGAAACGCGCGATGATGCAGCAGGGGAAGCCTATGATAAAGTCGGTCGAGTGATGGGCTTAAGTTATCCAAGTGGAAAAGAAATTGATCAGCTGGCTCACTTAGGGACCGATCGTTATCATTTTCCACGGGCGATGCTACAAGAAGATAATTTTGATTTTAGTTTTAGCGGTTTAAAAAGTGCATTTATTAACCTTGTCCACAATTCCGAACAACGTCAGGAAACATTATCGCAAGAAGATTTAGCTGCTAGTTTCCAAGCAAGTGTAGTTGAAGTCTTGGTAAAAAAAACAATTCGAGCTGCTAAGACATACCCAGTCAAGCAGTTAATTGTCGCCGGTGGTGTAGCTGCTAATCAAGGACTTCGTGAAACAATGAAACAAAAAGTTAGCGCAGAACTACCAGATAAAACCTTAATTATTCCACCTCTACGTTTGTGTGGGGATAATGCTGCGATGATTGCTGCGGCGGGTCATGTCGAATTTATCCAAAACAAACGGGCAGATTTGGCGCTTAATGCCTGTCCAGGGTTAAGTTTCTAATTTTTCCACAAGCGTTAAAAATTGTTGTTGCTAGGAATAAAATAGTTGAAAATAACGTAAAAATATTGTATACTACTCAAGGTGTCTGAAAAAGACCTAAAATCCACATCTTATCGTAATCAGCGAAGCGGTGCTGAAGTTATTCAGTTCTTCAACGAAAGGATCGATAGGAGAGGAAAATAAAACCACATGGAGGAAATATCATGGCAGTATTAAGTATGAAACAGTTACTAGAGGCTGGTGTACACTTTGGTCACCAAACTCGTCGTTGGAATCCGAAGATGAAAAAATATATCTTCACAGAAAGAAACGGTATCTATATTATTGACTTACAAAAAACAGTCAAATTAGTAGATGCAGCCTATGAATATATGAGAGAAGTTGCTGAAGAAGGCGGCGTTGCTTTATTTGTAGGTACTAAAAAACAAGCACAAGATTCAATTAAAGACGAAGCGATCCGTGCAGGTCAATACTACGTTAACCATCGTTGGTTAGGTGGCACATTGACTAACTGGGAAACAATCCAAAAACGAATTGGCCGTCTAAAAGATATTAATCGTATGGAAGAAGACGGAACCTTTGAAGTTCTTCCTAAAAAAGAAGTTGTTGGTTTAAATAAAGAACGCGATCGTCTGGAAAAATTCCTAGGTGGTATTGCAGATATGCCTAGAATCCCTGATGTTATCTACATTGTAGATCCTAGAAAAGAACGTATTGCCATCCAAGAAGCGCATAAATTGAATATTCCAATTGTTGCAATGGTTGATACAAACTGTGATCCAGATGAAATTGACGTTATCATCCCTTCAAATGATGATGCAATTCGTGCCGTTAAATTGATTACTTCAAAAATGGCTGATGCATTAATCGAAGGAAACCAAGGCGAAGATGAAGTTGCTGAAGAAGATTTTGAAGCAGGCGAAAACACTGCTGCAGAAGATGCTCCTTCAATTGAAGAAATCGTAGATGTAGTCGAAGGCGACAATCAATCAGCTGAATAATGATTGAATAGCGGAGCTGTTTCAAAGACTGGGCAAAAGCTGCACTCTCCTTTGAAATAGCTTTTTTTAAAAAATTATATACTATTAACCAGGAGGAATAGCTAGATGGCTAAAATTTCAGCAAAATTAGTAAAAGAATTACGTGACAAAACTGGCGTCGGAATGATGGACGCTAAAAAAGCATTAGTAGAAGTTGAAGGCGACATGGAAAAAGCAGTTGACTTTTTGCGTGAAAAAGGAATGGCTAAAGCAGCTAAGAAAAGTGATCGGATTGCAGCAGAAGGTCTATCTTCAGTGGCTATTTCAGGAAATACTGCAGCGGTTGTTGAAATTAATTCAGAAACCGACTTTGTTTCAAAAAATGAAAAATTCCAAAACTTAGTGAAAGAAGTTGCTGAAGTTGTTGCTAAGAACAAACCAGCTGATATGAAAGAAGCAATGGCTTTAGAAACTTCTAATGGTAGCATTGAAGAAGCTTTAATCGGAGCCACTCAAGTGATTGGTGAAAAAATCAGTTTCCGTCGTTTTGAAGTTCTAGAAAAAACAGATGACGCGGCTTTTGGTGCTTACCTTCACATGGGCGGTAGCATTGCTGCTTTGACTGTACTAGACGGCACAACGGATGAATCAGTGGCTAAAGATGTAGCGATGCATGTAGCTGCAATTAATCCGCGTTATATCAACGATGAACAAATTCCTCAAGATGAATTAGAACATGAAAAATCTGTCTTGACCGAACAAGCAGCAAGCGAAGGCAAACCTGAAAACATTGTTCAAAAAATGGTTGAAGGTCGTTTGAATAAATTTAAAGCAGAAATTTGTTTAGTTGACCAACCTTACGTCAAAGATCCTGATATGACAGTTGGAAAATATGTTGCAAGTAAAGGCGCCACAGTTAATGCATTCGTTCGTTATGAAGTCGGCGAAGGTATCGAAAAACGTGAAGAAAACTTTGCCGATGAAGTAAGAAACCAAGCGAACCAATAATGATTGGTTTTTTAAAAATGGGGACGCATGAAGATGCGCTCCCATTTTTTGTGAGTCATTGTGTTTTAATTCCTTGGTAGGAATTAAAGCAAGGATAAAAAGCAATGTTTCATTTAAAGACAACAACAACTTAGCCAACTTTTAAAATTTGGTCTAAAAAGAAAAAAGGTTGTTTTTTATGTTGAAAAATTAGAAACAGATGCAATTTTTCAACTGCGCAATTAAACTGAATATGCTACAATAACATTAGAGAATTTACGGAGGAATCGTGAGGATGAAACCAAAATATCAACGTGTGGTACTAAAATTAAGTGGTGAAGCATTAGCTGGCAAAGATGGCTT
This sequence comes from Tetragenococcus koreensis, assembly GCF_003795145.1. Lineage (GTDB taxonomy): Bacteria > Bacillota > Bacilli > Lactobacillales > Enterococcaceae > Tetragenococcus > Tetragenococcus koreensis. The sequence continues at coordinate 251,589 of NZ_CP027786.1, forward strand.
TGGTATCAATCCGCCAACAATCCAAAAAATCGCCCAAGAATTAAAAAAAGTTCATGAATTAGGTGTCGAGTTAGCCATTGTTGTAGGTGGCGGAAATATTTGGCGAGGTCAAATTGGCGCTCAAGTTGGAATGGAACGGGCTCAAGCTGATTATATGGGAATGCTAGCAACTGTAATGAACGCTTTGGCATTACAAGATACTTTGGAAAATGTCGGAGTACCAACGCGGGTACAAACTTCAATTGAAATGCGCCAAGTTGCTGAACCGTATATTCGTCGCCGGGCAGAACGCCATCTTGAAAAAGGTCGTGTTGTTATTTTCGCCGGTGGTACAGGGAATCCATATTTTTCAACGGATACCACAGCCGCATTACGTGCCGCTGAAATTAATGCGGATGTAATTTTAATGGCTAAAAATGATGTTGATGGCGTTTACTCAGCCGATCCTAAAGTAGACGAAGAAGCAGTTAAGTTTGAAGAGTTAACGCATTTAGATGTTATCTCAAAAGGATTACAAGTCATGGATTCGACCGCAAGTTCTTTAAGCATGGATAATGATATCCCACTGCTTGTATTTAACTTAAATAAGACTGGAAATATTCAACGAGCCGTCATGGGTGAAAATATTGGAACAACTGTAAAGGGGAAATAATACATGGCAGACAAAGTTTTGAATCAGGCAAAAGAAAATATGGAAAAAGCCACAGATAACCTGCAATATCAACTTGGTCAACTTCGTGCGGGACGTGCGAATGCAAGCTTGTTAGATCGTGTGAATGTTACCTATTATGGGGTACCTACCCCGTTAAATCAATTAGCTTCTATTACAATTCCTGAAGCACGAGTACTAACGATCAAACCATTTGATCAAACCATGGTACAAGAAGTCGAAAAAGCGATTTTGGCTTCAGATGTGGGGATCACGCCGACCAGTGATGGTACGGTAGTTCGTTTAGTCATTCCTCAATTGACAGAAGAACGTCGTAAAGAATTAGCAAAAGAAGTCGGTAAAGATTCAGAAACAGCTAAAGTATCTGTTCGTAATGCTCGTCGCGAGGCAATGGACGAATATAAAAAACAAGAAAAAAATAGTGACATTACCGAAGATGACTTAAGAACTGCGGAAAAAGATATACAAGATTTGACCGATAAGTACATCCAAAAAATTGATGACATATCTTCTGATAAAGAAAATGAACTATTAGAAATGTAAAACTATATTTTAGAACAGAACTGTAGCAGGTTCTGTTTTTTTATGGATTTAAAAAAAAACAATGTGCTAGCAAAAGAGATTAGCTAGTAAGATAACACCACTAGAAGCCTGTTTTTATGTGATTAGGATGGATTAACCACACTGTTTTTCAATTTTACTGTGGATAATCGCTAATAGACTCATTATTTTTGTATTCTTATGTGCTTATTTAATCGGATAAGCACATTTTAATGTTTAAAGCTAAAATTAAGCCCGTTAGATTTTAAAAATGGTGACCTTAAAGAGGATTAACCATACTGTTTTTCAATTCTACTGCGCTTAATCGCTAATAGTCCCACTATTTTGGCATTTTACTGTGCTTATAATATATAGTTACGGAATGTTTTTTACGTAGTCATAAAATAAGTTAGATACATAATTTTTAAAGAATTCTTTTGTTCTATTAATAATTTCAATCATATTTTCAATTATTATAGGCAAGGTGTTTGATTATTGTTATAATAAGAAAGATAAAATTTTATGTCATCCTGGTATATAAAGGACTAACAAAGTTAGGAGACAAAACAGATGCTACGTTTTTTTCCAGAAAAAAATAAAACTTTCCAAGAAGAGCACGAATATGAGTTTAGTTCAGAGTTACCTGTACCTAAACATATAGCGATTATTATGGACGGCAATGGGCGTTGGGCGCAAAACCGCCGTTTACCGCGTGTAGCTGGTCATAAAGAGGGAATGGAAACAGTCAAAAAAATTACCAAACATGCTTCACATTTGGGCGTTAAAGTATTAACGCTCTACGCATTTTCAACCGAGAACTGGAAACGTCCGGGAGAAGAAGTTGATTTTTTAATGCAATTACCCGTTGACTTTTTTGATACGTTTGTGCCAGAGTTAATGAAAGAAAATGTGCGTGTTAATGTAATGGGTGATTGTGATGTTTTACCTGCACATACACAGGATGCGGTAAAACGCGCAGTAGAAGCGACCGGAAAAAATACCGGAATGATTTTGAACTTTGCTTTAAACTATGGTAGTCGTTCGGAAATGGTTACAGCAGTAAAAAATATCGTTACAGATATTGCAGCAGAAAACATTGAAGTGGATCAAATTGATGATGATGTTATCGCTGATTACTTGATGACTGGTTTTTTACCTAAAGAAATCCGGGATCCAGAAATTTTGATTCGAACCAGTGGAGAAGAACGGATCAGTAATTTTTTATTATGGCAAATTGCTTATAGTGAATTGCTGTTCACAAAGGAATTATGGCCGGATTATAATGAAACATCGCTTGAAAACTCAATCGCCATTTTTCAACATCGAAATCGCCGATTTGGTGGTTTGAAAAATAAGGAGGAAAATAAATGAGAAAACGGGTTATCACAGCAGTCATTGCGTTGCTGCTTTTTTTACCGATCATCTTTTTTGATTTTGGCGGAATCTCCGTTCAATTATTGGGAGCTTTATTAGCTATCATAGGTGTCTACGAACTCTTCCGAATGAAAGGCTTAGCAATGTTGAGCTTTGAAGGAGTATTATCTGCGATCGGTGCGGTTGTACTAGTATTACCTAATAATCCTTGGTTTTCATATTTCCCTGATAATACAGATAAATTAATTCTATTTTATTTTATTGTAATGATTTTGTTAGGCATATCGGTTATTTCAAAAAATATGTATACAATTGATGAAGCAGGGTTTCCTGTGTTGGTTAGTTTATACGTCGGGGTTGGTTTTCAAAATTTTGTAGAAGCCAGAGAAACAGGGTTATTGGTACTATTATTTGGACTTTTTATTGTATGGGCCACCGATATTGGAGCTTATATGATAGGAAGGAAGTATGGCAGACGGAAACTTTGGCCAGAAATTTCTCCGAACAAATCAATTGAAGGCGCTCTGGGCGGCATTTTAAGTGCGGTTTTTATCGCAATTGTTTTCTTAATTATTTATCCAGGAAGTCTTTATTTTGAATACGGCTCTTTTGTAATGATTTTTTGGACGATCATTTTCTCAATGGTTGGTCAATTTGGTGATTTAGTGGAATCGGCCATTAAGCGACATTATCAAGTGAAAGATTCCGGCAACATTTTGCCCGGACATGGCGGTATCTTGGATCGCTTTGATAGTATGTTGTTCGTCTTTCCTATCATGCATCTGATCGGCTTGTTTTAAAAATAGAAAATTGTTAAGCATTTCCGAAATTTTCGGAAATGCTTTTTTAAATTCTTATTACAAATAAGGCCAGCGATTGTTAATTCCATAAGATGTGATAAAATAATGAGTAATCTTTGATATACTCTGACGAAAGAGAGGAAACACGCGATGAAGACGTTGATTACATTTTTAATAGTCTTCTCAGTAGTTGTGGTGATACATGAATTTGGACATTTTTATTTTGCTAAAAAATCGGGCATTTTAGTCCGAGAATTTTCTATTGGAATGGGTCCTAAATTATTCAGTCACCAAGCAAAAGATGGAACGACTTATACCATTCGAGCAATTCCAATGGGTGGTTATGTTCGCATGGCAGGCTACGAGGAAGAAGAGGAACTAAAAGCCGGAATGCCGGTATCCTTAGAAGTAAATGAAAATAATGAAGTCATAAAAATTAACACAAGTCAAAAAGTTCAGTTAGAAAATGCGGTTCCTATAGAGGTAACTAAATATGATTTAAATGATGATCTTGAAATTACGGGATTTATTAATGGCAATGAACAAAATGTAGGTACGTACCCTGTTAATCATGATGCAATGATCATAGAAGAAGATGGGACGCAGCTGCGTATTGCACCGCGCGATGTGCAATTTCAATCGGCGAAATTATGGCAAAGAATGTTGACGAATTTTGCAGGGCCAATGAATAACTTTTTACTAACAATTGTGTTATTCATTGTAATTGTATTCTTGCAAGGCGGCGTTCCAAATGAAGATTCTACAGTTCTGGGTGAAGTTGAACCTAATGGCGCAGCAGCAACAGCAGGTCTAGAATCTGGGGATGAAATTGTCGCCATTGACCAAGAAGAAGTGGCGAATTGGCCTGAACTGCAACAAGCAATCCAACAAAACCCTGATGAAGAATTAACCCTTGAAGTTCAACGAGATGATGAAACATTGCAAGTTGATGCAACGCCGGAAAGCGTAGAGTCTGGCGAACAAGACATTGGCCAGTTGGGAGTACAAGCATCATTAAAGACTGGTTTTTGGGATAAAGTAGTAGGTGGTGTACAAGAAAGTTGGGACATGTTTGTTCAAATTTTAGAGGCATTAAGATCACTAGTTACTAACTTCAGCTTGGATCAACTAGGAGGCCCGGTAGCTATTTTTGAAATGTCTGATCAAGCAGCGCAACAAGGGGCTTTGACAGTCTTACTTTTGACGGCCATGATATCTGTCAACTTGGGAATTGTAAATTTACTGCCGATACCAGGCTTAGATGGTGGAAAGCTACTACTTAATATTGTGGAAGCTATCCGCGGTAAGCCGATCAGCGAAGAAAAAGAAGGAATGATTACCTTAGTAGGATTTGGTTTGTTGATGTTGTTGATGGTATTAGTCACTTGGAACGATATCCAGCGTTTTTTCTTTTAGAACGAGGTCTTCATTTAACGTGAGCGACTATATTTTATATTCGCATGGGTAAAAAAAGAGAATTGTTTTAAATGAGGAGTGTACTATGAAACAATCAAAACTTTTGATTCCGACATTACGGGAAGTTCCTAATAATGCAGAAGCTAGGAATTTACAACTATTATTAAGAGCAGGATTCATTCGACAAGTTTCTGGCGGCGTTTATGCTTATTTACCGTTAGCAATGCGGGTGTTAAAAAAAATGAACGCGATTATCGAAGAAGAATTTGAAAAAATTGGGGCAGTGGAAATCAAAATGCCCACGCTGTTGCCATTATCTTTATTAGAAAAAACGGGCTTAACTAGTTCCGATGAGAAAGCTTATAATTTTAAAAACCGTACCGGAAAAAACTTTATTTTAGGTTCAACCTATGAAGAGCTGATCAGTGAATTGATCGGGGATGAAGTTTCTTCTTATAAACGATTACCGCTAACGCTTTTTCAAATTGAAACAAAATATCGTAATGATAAGCGTTCGCGGTTTGGTTTATTACGTAGCTATGAATTTATCATGAGCGATGCTTACTCTTTTCATGCTACTGAAAAGAGTTTAGATGAAATGTATCGTGCATATCAAAAAGCGTTTAGTCGTATTTTCGAACGTTTGGGTGTTAAGGTAAAAAGTTTACTTGGAGACAGTCAAATTGATGAACAGACGGATGCTCTTGAGTATATGGCGCTTTCAGAATCTGGCGATAAGGTTGGATGTTTTTCAACAGGTAGCGACTATGCTGCTGATTTACAAGCTGCAACTAGCGCTTTTACCTCTAAGAAATCACACGAATCTCTTAAAGAAATTGAAAAAGTAACCTTTGACCAGCAGAAAAATCTGGAAGAAGCAGCTGTAGCTTTAGATATTCCACTGCAAAAAACGATTAAAACACAGCTCTATATAGCAGATGATCAACCGATTCTTATTTTGGTTCGGGCAGATCAGAAAGTAAATGAACTAAAAGTTAAGAAATATCTGCAGGTTCAGCGATTAAATGCCGCAGATGAAACAAAAGTGGAAACCTACTTTAAGTCCGCGCCAACTTATCTGGGTCCAATTGGTGTATCAATTGACTGTACAATATATGCTGACTTGCAAGTGCAAGATTTAGCGAACGCTTTGACAGGTGCTAATGAAGAAAATACTTATTTGCAAAATATTAATCCGGAAAGAGATTTGCAAGTTGAATATTACGCTGATTTCCGTTTAGTAAAAGAAGGGGATGTTTCTCCTGATAATTCAGGAACTTTAGAGCTGAAAAAAGGGGTCGAAGTTGGTCGCATGGTAAAAGTGGGTACCTATTTCAGCGAAAGATTAAAAACTTCTGTATTAGACGAAAACGGTCAACATATCCCAGTACAAATGGGCTACTATGAATTAGGAATTAGTCGATTATTAGCTACGGTTGCTGAACAAAATAGTGACCAAGAGGGAATCAACTGGCCGGCTGAAGTTGCTCCTTTTGATTTGCATATCGTCCAAACAAATATGGAAGATGAAACGCAAACGAAGTTGACAAACACTGTAGAAAAAATGATGATTGAAGCTGGCTATCAAGTTTTAGTTGATGATCGTTTAGAAAGAGGCGGTGTAAAATTTGCTGATGCGGATCTGATTGGTTGTCCGGTGCGTATTACCGTGGGTAACCAAGCAGACGAAGGAACTGTCAGTATAAAATTTAAGCAGACGCAAGCTACGATCGAAGTAAAACAAGAAGAATTAATCTCGACACTTGATATTTTGTTGAATTCAGAAAGTTAATAAGCAGTCTAGAACGTTTTGGTTCTAGACTGCTTTCATTGCTTTATTAAAAAGCGTATACTAGTAGAGAAAGATTGATATATTAAGGAGTGTATAAACTTGTCAAAGGAAGAAGAAACATTTGAAATTCTCTTAGACCAAATCAACCTTGATGAAACTATGCGAGAAAATCCTTTGATCAAACAAGGAAAAATCAAACAAGTCATTGTTCATAAACAATCGCAAAATTGGACATTTGTTTTAGCATTTGAAAAAATTTTGCCTGTCATGATTTATCAAAGTTTCCGACAAAACTTAGAAATGGCATTTCAAGATATTGCTTCAGTTGAGATGGTCATTGAAACAGACGATGCACAGTTTGACGAACAGTTGTTGCAAGAGTACTGGCCGTTAGTATTAGCTAACCAAAATTGTGATACGCCATTTGTTAAGCAAGTGCTAAAAAGCCAACAGCCTTTTATGGAGGAACGACAAATTATTTTGCCGATTGCCAATGAGGCAGTTATACCTAACTTACAACAACAATATTTACCCATGATTGAAAAAATTTACCAATCTTTTGGGTTTGCAAAATTTCATATCAAGCCACAATTAGACCAAAAACAAGCAGATGAAAACAGAGAACAGCTTGAGGCTTTTCAAAAAGAACAGCAAGAAGCATTTATGCAGCAAGCGGCTGAATCTATTGCTTCGCATAAACAACAAAAGAAAGAAAAGAAACAAGACAGTCAACCACTGAATGGTCCTATTGCGTTGGGGCGTTCGATTCCGCAAGATGAGTTAATTACACCTATGGGCAATATCTTGGAAGAAGAGCGACGAGTTACTATTCAGGGCTATGTTTTTGATAAAGAAGTTCGTGAACTGCGTTCAGGAAGACAACTTTTAATTTTAAAAATTACTGACTATACATCATCGTTTGTGGCTAAGAAATTCTCGAATGGTGAAAAAGATGAACAAGTTTTTGCAGCAATTCAACAGGGTAGCTGGATGAAAGTCCGCGGAGGTGTTCAAGAGGATACTTTTATGCGCGATCTAGTGATGAATGCTCAAGACTTAGTTGAAGTAAAACATGAAAGTCGCAAGGACTACGCTAAAGAAGATGAAAAGCGCGTTGAATTGCACTTACATTCAAACATGAGTACGATGGATGCTACCAATAGCGTTGCCGATTTTGTTGAACAAGCGGGTAAGTGGGGGCACAAAGCAATCGCTATTACTGATCACGGCGGCGCTCAATCTTTTCCAGAAGCCCATCAAGCAGGACAAAAAAACGGTGTGAAAATTATTTACGGCGTGGAAGCTAACGTGGTTGATGATGGCGTTGAGGTTGCTTATAATCCACAAGATGTTTCACTATCTGAAGGAACTTATGTTATTTTTGACGTGGAAACCACTGGACTTTCGGCAGTTTATGATTCGATTATTGAACTGGCAGCGGTCAAAATGAATAAAGGGAACGTTGAAGAGACGTTTGAAGAATTTATTGATCCTGGCCATCCACTATCCAATACAACCGTGAATTTGACTGGGATTACTGATGAAATGGTAAAAGGCTCTAAATCCGAAGAAGAAGTGTTGCAGTCATTTCGTGAGTTTGCTGAAGGAACGATTTTAGTTGCACATAATGCCTCATTTGATATGGGCTTTTTAAACATGAGTTATAAGCGTAATAATCTACCTGAAGCTTCTAATCCGGTTATTGATACTTTAGAATTAGCCCGCTTTTTGTATCCCGAGTTTAAGCGTTTTGGCTTAGGTGTGTTAACTAAAAAATTTGGTGTGTCATTGGAACAACATCACCGTGCTGTTTATGACGCAGAAGCAACTGGACATTTAGCCTGGATTTTTGTCAAAGAAGCTATGGAAAAACATGAAATGTATCTACATAAAGATTTGAATCGACATGTGGGTGGAGCGAATTCGATCAAGGCCGCTCGTCCGTTTCATGCCACCATCTTGGTTAAAACGCAAAAAGGGTTGAAAAACTTATTCAAATTGATTTCCATGTCAAACGTCAAATATTTTCATGATAAACAGCCACGAATTCCTCGTTCTGAACTTGTTAAACTACGCGAAGGCTTACTAATTGGAACGGCGTGCGATAAAGGTGAAGTTTTTGTTGCAATGATGCAAAAAGGCTATGAAGAAGCTAAAGAGCTGGCAAAATTTTATGATTATATTGAAGTGATGCCTAAGGCAGTTTATGCGCCTTTAATTGAACAAGAATTAGTTAAAAACGAAAAAGATTTGGAAGATATTATCGCTAAATTAGTAAAAATCGGAAAAGAGTTAGATAAACCTGTCATTGCTTCTGGCGACGTCCATTATTTAAATGAAGAAGACGCCATTTATCGTAAGGTGCTGATCAATTCAATGGGTGGAGCGAATCCGTTGAATCGACACAGTTTACCTGATGTTCATTTCCGTACGACTGATGAGATGCTAACAGAATTTCAATTTTTAGGTAAAGAAGAAGCCAAAAAAATAGTGGTTGATAATCCTAATGAATTGAATGAAAGTTGTGAGGTTGTCATTCCGGTAAAAGATAAGTTATATACTCCTAAAATCCCTGGTTCTGAAGAAGAAATTACGAACTTCAGTTATTCTCGTGCCAAAGAATTGTATGGGGATCCTTTACCAGAAATCGTTGAAAAACGCTTGGAAAGAGAACTGAAATCAATCATTGGTAACGGCTTTTCTGTTATTTATCTAATTGCACAAAAGTTAGTACTTAAAAGTAATAAAGATGGATATCTGGTAGGCTCACGTGGGTCTGTTGGTTCTAGTTTAGTAGCTACAATGACTGGGATCACTGAAGTAAATCCATTAGCGCCGCACTATTATTGTCCAGAATGCCAATACTCAGAATTTTATGATGATGGTTCTTATGGTTCAGGTTTTGATATGCCGGAAAAAGATTGTCCGAAATGTGGCGCACGTTTGAAAAAAGATGGACATGATATTCCGTTTGAAACTTTTTTAGGTTTCAATGGCGATAAAGTTCCCGATATTGATTTGAACTTTTCCGGTGATTATCAACCGGAAGCTCACAACTATACGAAAGTGTTGTTTGGTGAAGATTACGTTTACCGAGCAGGAACGATTGGTACTGTAGCTGATAAAACAGCTTTTGGTTTTGTTAAAGGCTATGAACGCGACAATAATTTGAATTTCAGAAGTGCTGAAGTGGATCGTCTGGCTAAAGGGGCTACCGGCGTTAAACGGACTACTGGACAGCATCCAGGCGGGATTATTGTTATTCCTGATGATATGGATGTTTATGATTTTACGCCTATTCAATACCCAGCGGATGATTTAAATGCAGAGTGGCGCACTACGCACTTTGATTTCCACTCCATTCATGATAATGTCTTGAAACTGGATATTTTAGGTCATGATGATCCGACGGTTATTCGGATGTTACAAGATTTGTCAGGGATTGATCCTCAAACGATTCCAACCGACGATCCAGAAGTTATGCGGATTTTTGAAGGAACTGAAGTTTTGGGAATTACACCTGAGCAATCTTACTCTAAGACGGGGACACTAGGGATTCCTGAGTTTGGGACACGTTTTGTACGCGGAATGTTAGAAGACACACATCCCTCAACTTTCGCTGAATTACTACAAATTTCTGGTTTATCCCATGGGACTGACGTTTGGTTAGGAAATGCCGACGAACTCGTGCGTCAGGGAACTGCCGATTTAGCCCACGTTATCGGCTGTCGTGATGATATCATGGTATATTTGATGCATGCTGGACTTGACGCTGGCATAGCTTTTCAAATTATGGAACATGTCCGTAAGGGTAAAGGTATCCCAGATGAATGGCAAGAAGAGATGAAAAAATTTGATGTGCCCGATTGGTATATTGACTCTTGCTTGAAAATCAAATATATGTTTCCTAAAGCCCACGCAGCAGCCTATGTTTTGATGGCATTGCGGGTTGCTTATTTCAAAGTTTATTTCCCGATACTTTATTATTGTGCTTATTTCTCAGTTCGGGCGGATGATTTTGATCTAGTTGCGATGAGTAAAGGAAAAGATGCCGTAAAAGAACGGATGAAAGAAATAACCGATAAAGGTATGGATGCTTCCGCTAAAGAAAAAAATCTGTTAACAGTTCTTGAACTATGTAATGAGATGTTAGAACGTGGTTATGAATTTGGCATGATTGATTTATATAAATCAGACGCTGTCAATTTTGTCATCGAAGATAATAAACTGATTGCGCCACTCAGAGCCGTTCCAAGTTTAGGGACCAATGTAGCTAAACAAATTGTAAAAGCACGAGAAGATGGTCCGTTTCTATCAAAAGAAGACCTTGCAAACCGTGCAAAAGTTTCAAAAACATTAATAGATTATATGTCAGATAATGGTGTTTTAAACGATTTACCTGATGAAAACCAATTATCGTTGTTTGATATGTTATAAACACAATAAAACAAATGAGGTCATCTCTAACTTTTGATAGGTGGAGATGACCTTTTGTTTTAAAATAAAAAATGAGCTTTGTTGCCCTAAGTCAGCAAAGAAGGGGCCGCAAATTTCCTACCATTTTTTACATTAATGAAAAATTGATTCCTCTAGCAAAAAGTTATAAACTAAAGGGAAATGCACGAAGGGGTGGGGAAATGTATACCGTGACAAGTATCCGTAAATTAAAAGGCATTTTTTACCAAGTAACTCTTGATAACCAGGAGAAAATCAGAGTTTCTGAAGATCTATTGGTTCGTTTCCGATTATTAAAGGGCAGCGAATTAACAGCTGAAAAATTAGCAGAAGTCAAAGAACAAGCCAGTTACGATTATGGGTTACAAGCAGCGTTAAATTATATTAGTTACCAATTACGCACCGAAAAAGAAGTTCGCACTTATTTGCAAAAAAAAGAGGTCCCCTTAGAAGACCGGCATAAGATTGTTGCTCGCTTAAAAGAACTTGATGTATTAAACGATCAGACGTATGCTGTGAGCTACGTTCGTACTCAAATTCGTTTAAGTGATAAAGGCCCAAGTAATTTAACTCAACAACTGCGTAAAAAAGGAGTACAAGATGATTTGATTGCAGAAGCAATGGAGTTATACACGCCGGAATTACAAGCAGAGATTGCAGCACGTACGGCAGCTAAAGGGTTGAAAAAAATACGTGGGAAAAGTTATCGCGAAACTTTACAGAAACTACATTTGAACTTAACTAAAAAAGGATTTAATCAAGATATTATCCAACAAGCGATGGATCAGCTTGAATATGAAATTGATGAAACGCAAGAATGGGAAATTTTACAAAAAGAAGGACAAAAGCTGTTGCAACGCGACCATTCTAAGGATTATAGCAAGAAAAAAATGAAAATCAAGCAAAAATTATATCAAAAAGGTTTTGCTGCTGATTTGATTCAACAATTTATTGATGAGGAAGTTTTAGATGAAAAGTAAGATGTGGGATGAACAAACAATCCATGCCTTTCAGACAACTTTGCTAGATTGGTATCATCAAAACAAAAGGAACTTGCCCTGGCGTGCTGATACGAATCCTTATAAGGTATGGATCTCAGAAATTATGTTACAACAAACGCGGGTAGACACGGTGATCGATTATTATTATCGTTTTATGGAAGAATTTCCCACGATTAAAAGCTTGGCTGAGGCCAACGAGGAAAAACTATTAAAAGTTTGGGAAGGCTTAGGCTATTACTCCAGAGCTAGAAATTTGAAAGTTGCTGCAACCCAAATTCAAGAAAACTTTAATGGAGAGTTTCCACAAACAGTTGAAGGAATTAGAAGTTTAAAGGGGATTGGTCCTTATACAGCAGGAGCCATTGCAAGCATATCTTTTGGCCTGCCAGAGCCGGCCATTGATGGGAATGTCATGCGGGTAATCAGTCGTTTATTTGGTGTTGAAGAAGATATTGCTAAGGCTAGCACCTACAAAATATTTGACCAGATTCTTCGTGCAATTATTTCGCATGAAAACCCTGGAGATATGAATCAAGCGCTGATGGAAGTAGGAGCGACGGTTTCCACGCCAGCAGCGAAAGAGTGCCCAGAATGGCTCAAACCTTTTTGCTATGCTTGTGCTCATGATGAGCATGATAAATTTCCAGTCAAGTCGAAAAAGGCCAAGCCTAAAGATGTTTACTATTTAGCGGGTGTTATCGAAAATAAAGAACATGAACATTTACTAATACAGCGCCCTGAAAATGGACTTTTAGCTAAGATGTGGCATTATCCACTAGAAGAAGTTGAGCCCAGGAAATACCAGGAATTTAAACAGCTCTGGCAAAAAGAAGACAGTAAGCAGTTATCATTAGACTTGGTAGCTGAAGATACTGTACCAGAACTTTTCAGCAGCTGGCCGGTTGTCTGGCAAAAACGACATTTCGGCGAAGTCACTCATGTATTTAGTCATTTAAAATGGCATATTCTCATTTTCTATGGACGTACACAAACTGAGTTTCTACCTGAACATGGTAAATGGCTGGATGAACAATCTTTTTCTGACCTTGTTTTTCCTAAAGTTCAGCAAAAAATAGTCCAACAATTCAATAAAACGCATAAAGTTGAATAAGATTTATAGAAAACAATTGAATTTATTGCTATAATATTTATGATGCCGGTGTAAGACACCCAAGCAAATACGAGTTTCGTAAGGTGAGGGTTGCTATGAGAATGCCTAAAGAAGGCGAGTTTGTTAGTATTCAAAGTTACAAACATGATGGCAATTTGCATCGAACGTGGCGCGATACGATGGTATTGAAAACTAGTGAGCAGTCACTGATCGGACTAAATGATCATACATTAGTAACCGAATCAGATGGCCGACGCTGGGTAACCCGCGAGCCAGCTATTGTTTACTTTCACAAAAAGTACTGGTTCAATATAGTAGCAATGATTCGAGAAAAGGGGGTTTCCTATTATTGTAATCTAGCTTCGCCCTTTGTTTTAGACGAAGAAGCACTGAAATATATTGATTACGATTTGGATATCAAAGTTTTTCCAGATGGAGAAAAACGATTGTTGGATGTGGATGAGTATGAGTTACATGGCAAATTGATGCATTATCCAAACGATATTGATTACATTTTAAAAGAAAATGTCAAAATTTTAGTTGATTGGATCAATAATGGAAAAGGGCCTTTTTCGCAAGGGTACGTCGATATATGGTATAACCGCTACAAGCAATTGTCGCATAAGTAAAAAAGGGCTGTAACATAAGTCCTTTTGATAATAAAATATCCGGACTATATAGAGTGCTTTTGCGGCTATTTGTCGCAATTAGCAAATCTCTCATCAGATATAGTTCGGGTATTTTTGTTTTTACTTACGTCATAGACTTTTTATGCGATGGTTTTCGTCATTGTAATATGTTGGATCCCAGCGTCTAAAAAGTAATCCCCTTCTTCCTGATAGCCTAAATTTTGATAAAAGTTGCGGGCAGTGATTTGCGCTCCTAAGACCATTTTTTGATAGCCTTGCTTTTGCGCGTAGGATTCTGCTTCAGCCATCATGACTTTACCATAGCCTTTTTTTCTGGCGTCTTTTGCAACTGCCATCCGTTGTACTTTGATGGTGTTGTAATCAGTTGCCAATAAGCGAACGGTGGCAAGGGGTGTGTTTGCTTCATCATATAAAACAAAATGAATTGCTTGTTGTTCGTCTGTATCGATTTCTCGCTCAGGCGGGACTTGTTGTTCTTCTATGAAAACTTGCTTTCTAATAGCAAGTGCATCCGAGTAAGTATCACTTAGAATATCATTGGTATGGGTTGTATACAATTTTATCACCTCGCAACGATTATACCGTTTTGCAAAAAAAATGGCTAGCTAGAAAAACCGAAGTAAAAGATAAACATTTGATAATGTGAATCTGTTTTCATTGAAAAGAAAAACGCTTTGTGGTAGCATTCTATTGTGGTTGAAAACCACGTTTTTTTTATAAAAATTGAAAAAATAAGGAGCGAATGCAATTATGAATGCTGACCCCGGGAGTCAGTCGCTGATAGCGCAACTATTGCTATTAATTGTTTTAACATTAGTGAATGCTTTTTTAGCAGCGTCAGAAATCGCTGTAGTTTCGATCAATAAAAGTCGGATCGAGCAGCAAGCAGAAGAAGGAGATAAAAAGTCCCAAAATCTTTTACATACACTAAAAGATCCTACAAATTTTTTATCAACAATTCAAGTGGGAATTACTTTGGTTAATATTTTATCGGGGGCATCTCTGGCTTCACAACTGGCTGAACGACTTTCGCCTTACTTAGGTGGAGGCGCTGCGGCAACAAGTATGGCAAATGTCATTATGGTAGTGCTTTTGACGTATATTTCGATTGTATTTGGTGAATTATATCCAAAACGAATTGCTATGGGTAAGACTGAAGAAGTAGCAAAATTTGCTGCTGGAATTATCCGCGTTATCGGAAAAATTGCAAAACCATTTGTTTGGCTGCTATCAGCATCGACAAATTTACTCGCACGAATTACTCCAATGGAATTCGATGATGAAGAAAATAAAATGACGCGGGATGAAATGCGTTACATGATGGAAACAGAAGGTGTCTTTGAAGATGAGGAATTGTCCATGCTTCAAGGAGTTTTTTCGCTAGATACCAAAGTAGCACGCGAAGTAATGGTGCCTCGTACAGATACTTATATGGTTGATATCAATGATAACGTAAGCGACGTAATCCAAGATATCTTAAAGCAAAATTATTCCCGAATTCCTATTTTTAATGAGGAAAAGGATAAAGTGATTGGCGTCTTACACACGAAAAATCTATTAAAAGGAGCCTATAAACAAGGCTTTGATAATATTGATTTACTTTCATTGTTGCAAGAGCCTTTATTTGTACCAGAAACTGTTTTTATTGACGATTTGTTATATGAAATGAAGAAAACTCAAAATCAAATGGCGATTTTATTAGACGAATATGGTGGCGTTGTAGGGATTGTGACCTTAGAAGATTTACTAGAAGAAATCGTGGGTGAAATTGATGACGAGTCGGATGAGGTAGAAACCCTTTATAAAAAAGTCTCTGATTCAGAATACATTATTCAAGGTGGCATGTTGATTGACGAATTCAATGAAGCCTTTGATACCAATCTTCATATGTCTGATGTTGATACAATGGCCGGTTATTTGATTACGGCTTTAGGTGAAATCCCTGAAGAAGGCGAAAAGTTAACCTTTGATGTGGATAATTTAACATTAGTATCGGAACAGACCGTGGGTTCACGTGTTTTGAAAATTCGTGTCATTTTTCATGATTTAGATGAAACCGAAGGTGTAGAGCCTGAAGAAGAACGCCGTTTCTTCCACAAAGATTTTGAAGATGACGAACCTAGACGTTAATAAAAGAAGCAGAATCTTATAAAGGTTCTGCTTCTTTTATTGACTATAAACAAATAAACGGAGGAACTGCTAATGGTTATTCTGTCGGATCGATTAGCTGTTTTTATTTATTTTTATTTGTTCACATGATATACTGATCAAGTTCGTATTTATCAAGAAAATAATTTATAAGACAAGTTTGAAATGAAAGGAGAGACTGCAAGAATAGCAGTCTTGCAGTATAAGAGATGGATAAACAAGCATTAAAAAAAGAAGTCGACCGCAGACGTACCTTTGCGATTATTTCCCACCCGGATGCCGGGAAAACGACCATTACCGAGCAATTGTTGCTTTTTGGTGGAGCAATCCGACAAGCGGGGACAGTAAAAGGAAAGAAGACAGGAAACTTTGCCAAGTCTGACTGGATGGATATAGAAAAGCAACGGGGAATTTCCGTTACTAGTTCAGTTATGCAGTTTGATTATGATGATAAACGTGTGAATATCTTAGACACTCCGGGACACGAAGATTTCTCTGAAGATACGTATCGTACCTTAATGGCAGTAGATAGTGCGGTTATGGTGATTGATAGCGCCAAAGGGATTGAAGCTCAGACTAAAAAATTATTTAAAGTCGTTAAACAAAGAGGAATTCCGATTTTTACTTTTATTAATAAAATGGATCGCGACGGTCGTGAACCATTGGAATTATTAGAAGAGTTGGAAGATTTGCTTGATATTGAATCGTATCCCATGAATTGGCCTATTGGTATGGGAAGAGGATTGGAAGGGATTTATGATATTCATAATCAGCGAGTTGAATTATCTCATCCAGAAAATTATGACGGTCAGCGTTTCCTTTCACTTGATGAGAAGGGAGATATTGCGAGCGATCATCCGTTACGACAAAATAGCGTGTACCAACAAGCCTTGGAAAATGTTGAATTAGTACAAGAAGCCGGCGATGATTTTGACTTAGAAAAAGTTGAGCAAGGAAATCAGACCCCTGTGTTTTTCGGTTCAGCGTTAACTAATTTCGGGGTCCAAACATTTTTGGAAACCTTCTTAGAATATGCGCCAGAACCTCACGCACATAAAACGAAAGACGAGGAAAAAGTCGATCCTTATGAAGAAGAATTCTCTGGTTTTGTATTTAAAATTCAAGCCAATATGAATCCAGCCCATAGGGATCGGATCGCTTTTTTAAGAATTTGTTCAGGCACTTTTAATCGAGGGATGGAAGTGACTTTGGAACGAACGGGTAAAAAAATGAAATTAAGTAATGTCACACAATTTATGGCTGAAGCTCGCGAAAATATCCAAGAAGCTGTAGCAGGTGATATTATTGGTATTTATGACACCGGAAATTATCAAGTTGGCGATACTCTTTACGAAGGAAAACTCAAAATTGCTTATGAAGAGTTACCGGCTTTTACTCCTGAACTATTTATGCAAGTAAATGCCAAAAATGTGATGAAGCAAAAATCATTTTATAAGGGAATTCATCAATTGGTTCAAGAAGGCGCCATTCAGTTGTATCAAACTTATATGACAGATGACTTTATTATTGGCGCTGTAGGGCAATTGCAATTTGAAGTCTTTCAATATCGTATGAAAAATGAGTATAATTCTGAAGTGGTCATGAAACCATTAGGGCATAAGATTGCTCGTTGGATAGATCCAGCAGATTTAGACGAAAATATGCATTCTAGTCGAAATATTTTAGCCAAAGATCGTTTTGGCCAACCTTTATTCCTATTTGAAAATGAATTTGCTATGCGCTGGTTTGCTGACAAATATCCGAACGTGGAATTAAAGAGTTTGCTGTAAAAAATTAAGTCAGCGTTGTTTACAAGGTCGTGTTGTTCGATGAGTTGGTATTATTTACTAAGAAATTAGGGGAATATGCATCTATAGAAAGTTGCATCAGTTAAAAAGTGTAGCCGTGGTAACCAGCTCTTAAGTCGATAAAAATTAAACTTAGGAGTGGAAAAATGAATAATAATAATTTTAACAAATGGTCAGACACCAAATATTTAGCTGAAATGGTTACTAATCCAATGATTGAAGTAGGTAAATATTCCTATTATTCGGGGTATTATGGAAATGATGACTTTGAAGATGGGTGTGTTAGGTATCTTTGGGGAGATAAAAAAACGAGATATGCCTTTAATCCTAATGAACAGTTTGGTTGGAAGTTAGACAAATTAATTATTGGAAATTATGTCTGTATTGCAAGTGGTGTAGTGATACTAACGCGAGGCTAGAGATGAATGGCGGGTGTTTCAGAGAAGAATATCGGCCATTCAACGATTCTCAGAGAACATGTATAAGCTAAAACGAATATAAACAAGCAAAAACAGCTTAAAAAGAACTGCAATGACAGTATTTTTTAAGCTGTTTTTTAATTTACTAAAATCATTGTGTCTTTTCTATTAGCTTGGGAATAGATATTTCAACGATACCGTCATTTTCAATCTCAGTGATGTCTTCTTTATTATAGGAGTCGGGGGAAAGCTTTTTCAAAAAGCGATTTTTAATTTCGTTGACCTCAGACGTTCGGATGGCTCTCTTGTTATTTACTAATAAGAGTTCATTATGATTGGGAGCTTCGGTGTATACAACAGAAATACTTCCCGCGGTGTATACCTTTACCATCTCAGCATCTGTACTTTCCAACTGTTGCTTTACTAAGCGGGAATGACTATTAGTCACATTTACTAATTTCATATAATTTCACCTCACAATATCAAACCTAGGTTTCTCTTCCATATCTATTATATTTTTATTTTAAAAAAAATAAAAGTGTTAGGTATTAAAAAAACTGGAAAAGAACTCTTGAGAATTCTTTTCCAGTAAAATTAGGGGCGCTTATTTATTTTCTTGTTTATTTTCAACTACAGCATCTTCAGCTGTTTTGATTGCAATTTCGCCATTGTCATCAAGAACAGCTTTTAGTTCAGAACTTCCTGGGTGATCAAGATAATATTCTGCGATACTATCTTCAATTTGTTCTTGGATCGTCCGGCGTAATGGACGAGCACCCATTGCTGGGTCGTAGCCTAACTCAACTAATTTTTCTTTCACGTCTTGTGAGATATCGATATGAATTTTTTGATGAGCAAGCATATTATTGACATCGTCAAGCATTAACGAAACGATCTTCATTAAGTTTTCTTTGCTCAATCCTTTAAATTCTATGATACCATCAAAACGGTTTAGAAATTCAGGGTTGAAGTAATCTTTCAAGTGACTCAATACAGAGTTTGTCGCACCTTCACGTGCAGGTCCAAACCCAACATTTGCTTCAACATTGCCGGTACCTGCATTGCTGGTCATGATGATTAATGTATCTTTGAAGCTCACTGTTCTTCCTTGGGCATCCGTCAAACGTCCATCATCAAGAATTTGCAAGAACATATGCAATACATCTGGATGTGCTTTTTCTACTTCATCAAGTAAGATTAAGCTGTATGGATTACGACGAACTTTTTCAGTCAATTGACCAGCTTCTTCATAACCAACATATCCTGGGGGTGAACCAATTAATTTGGATATGCTATGTTTTTCCATATATTCAGACATATCAAAGCGAATCATCGAGTCAGTTGAGCCGAATAATTCATAAGATAGTTGTCTAGCCAATTCTGTCTTACCAACACCAGTCGGTCCGACAAATAAGAAAGAACCAATTGGTTGGTTTTGGTTCCCTAAGCCAACCCGATTGCGGCGAATAGCTCGAGAAACTTTATCGATTGCTTCATTTTGACCGATAACATGTTTTTTCAAGTCATCTCCTAAACTCCGCAATTGGTTTTGTTCTTTTTCTTTTAATTCGCCCACTGGAATACCCGTTTGTTGTTCGACAATTTGTTCCATTGTCTTTTCTGTAATGACTGGCATTTTTTCATCATTGACTTGTTTTTCTTTCATTTTTTCCAGTTTATTAATTTGGTCTCTGTAATAGGCAGCTTTTTCGTAATCTTCTTCTTTAGAAGCTTGTTGTTTTTCTTGTTGAGCTTCTTCTAATTTTTTATCGATCGTTTTAGGGTCAACATATTGAATAGTCAAGTTTTCTCTAGAACCAGATTCATCCAATAAATCGATGGCTTTATCAGGTAAGAAACGATCTTGGATATAACGATTAGATAAATCTGCTGCTGCTTGAATCGCTTCATCTGTATATTTTACATGATGATAGTCTTCATAACGAGGTTGCAAACCTTTTAAAATGGAAACAGTTTCTTCAATTGTTGGCTCGTCAACTCGTACTGATTGTAAACGACGTTCTAATGCAGCATCTTTTTCAATGATACGAAATTCATTTAAGGTTGTTGCACCAACCATTTGAAGATCGCCACGTGCTAATGCTGGTTTCAAAATATTGCCGGCATCCATATTGCCATCGCCAGCTGTACCTGCACCCACAATTTCATGAACTTCATCGATAAATAAAATGATGTTTTCTGCTTCTTTAATTTCATTGATCAATTGTTGCATTCTTTCTTCAAATTGACCACGAATGCCGGTTCCTTGAACCAATGAAGCTACATCTAACCGTACGACTTGTTTGTCCATTAATTTTTGTGGCACATCGCCGTCTACGATTTTTTGAGCTAAACCTTCAACGACTGCTGTTTTACCAACACCAGCTTCACCAATTAAGACTGGATTATTTTTTGTACGTCGATTTAAAATTTCAATCACACGTTTAATTTCTTCATCACGACCCACTACAGGATCGATTTGTCCTTCTTTGGCTTGTTGTGTAATGTTGATTCCATAATCGCCTAAAAGTCCTGATAAACCGGAATCTTTAGGCGGTTGTCCGCCGTTAGCGTTATTTCCGCCGCCAGCTTGCGTTGGAGGTGTTTGTTCATAATATGAATTTCCTCCTTGCATTTGTGACATTTGACGGAAGAAATCGTCTAAGTTTCCAAAACCAAATGGATCTTGTTGCATTCCCATTGGATTTTCTTGTTGATTTTTCAATTTTTGATAACAGTTTTGACAAAAGTCGATTTGTCGTCTTTGTCCACCAACATTTGCATACAAATGAATGGTTGCTTCATTTTTCCCACAATTTTGACAAAGCATCGAACCTCACAACCTTTCTTTATGTTCGAGTTCTTTTTAATTACTAAAAAGGAAAAGCAAAAGTCAAAAAACATTGACCAACTTTGACCTTTCAAATTCTATTATACAATCTCTGACATAATTTTCAAGTATTTAAACTGGAAAAGCACAAATTTCTTAAGACGATTTAAACAGCCAGCAGGCATGTTAGATTAGGCTTGCAGAATTTTTTCTTTCAATTATAATTCTTTTAGACACAATAAAGAGGAGAGAGCAAAGTGACACAAGAGGAATATACTGAAATGCTTCAGCAGTTGAAGGATGGAACGATTGAGCAAATTACAGTTGAACAACCTGATTTTATGGAATTTCGCAAAGCGTGGCTGACTTTTAACAATCGGATGTCGTTTGTCGGAGAGGCAGGATTGAACGGTACAATCACTTATAAATATGAGCCGACAGAAGATAACATTTGATTTTGCAAGTATTTCTTCGATTTATGGTGGAAAACGGTTGTCTAACAGGCAAAAAAATGGTAATCTTATCAATTGAAAGGGTTATTAACTGTTTTTTTTTGTTCATGTTTAATGGTAGAAAGCCCTCACAAAAAATTTGATAACTTAAAGGAGATAGATCGATATGGAAAAAAAAGATTTTAACGTAATTGCTGAGACAGGAATTCATGCACGCCCAGCAACTTTATTAGTACAAACTGCAAGCAAATTTAACTCTGATATTAACTTAGAGTATAAAGGCAAATCAGTAAACCTTAAATCAATTATGGGCGTAATGTCCTTAGGTGTAGGCCAAGGTTCTGATGTAACAATTTCAGTTGAAGGAGCGGATGAATCAGACGCAATGGCAGCAATTGTAGAAACAATGAAAAAGGAAGGATTGTCTGAATAATGGCTGATATGCTAAAGGGAATTGCGGCAAGTGATGGAGTAGCTGTTGCAAAGGCATACCTGTTAGTGGAACCAGACCTAACCTTTTCAAAAGTTACTGTAGAAGATCTTGACAAAGAAAATTCACGTCTTGATGATGCATTAAAAGCTTCTGAAAAAGAACTACAAAAAATCCGCGAAAAAGCTGCTGAAGCTTTAGGTGAATCAGAAGCACAAGTTTTTGATGCACACTTGATGGTGGTTAATGACCCAGAATTGACGGGTCAAATCAAACAAAATATTTCAGATAATAAAGTTAATGCAGAACAAGCGTTAAAAGACGTTACAGATATGTATATTAGTATGTTCGAAGCAATGGAAGATAATTCCTACATGCAAGAACGTGCTGCTGATATTCGCGATGTATCAAAACGTATATTAGCTCATTTACTAGGTGTAACTTTACCTGATCCTTCAATGATTGATGAAGAAGTTGTCATTGTTGCACACGATTTGACTCCAAGTGATACTGCTCAATTAGACCGTAACTTTGTGAAAGCATTTGTTACTGATATTGGCGGTCGTACTTCTCATTCTGCAATTATGGCTCGTTCTTTAGAAATTCCAGCGATCGTTGGTAGTAAAAAAATTACCGAACAAGCTGAAGAAGGCGATATTATTGCGGTCAACGGAATTGAAGGAACTGCAATTGTTAATCCTACAGAAGAACAAATAGCAGAATATAATGAAGCGGGTAAAAAATTCGCTGAACAAAAGGAAGAATGGAATAAATTAAAAGATGCCAAAACTGTTACTAAAGATGGTAAACACTTTGATTTAGCAGCAAACATTGGTACGCCTAAAGATTTAAGCAGTGTTCATGACAATGGCGCTGAAGCAGTTGGTTTGTATCGTACCGAATTCTTATACATGGATTCTTCTGATTTTCCAACCGAAGAAGATCAATTTAATGCTTATAAGAAAGTTTTAGAAGGTATGGATGGCAGCCCAGTTGTCGTGCGTACAATGGATATTGGTGGAGACAAAAAACTTCCATATTTGGATCTTCCTGATGAAATGAACCCATTCTTAGGTTATCGTGCTTTGCGGATTAGTCTTTCACAATTAGGAGAAGGAATGTTCCGTACACAATTGCGTGCTTTGTTGCGTGCTTCAGTTTACGGTGAATTGCGGATTATGTTTCCTATGGTGGCAACTTTACAAGAATTCCGTGCTGCAAAGAAAATGTACAACGAAGAACGACAAAAACTAATTGATCAAGGATACGGCGTTTCTAACTCAATTCAGTTGGGAATCATGATTGAAATTCCAGCTTCTGCTGTTTTAGCTGATCGTTTTGCTAAAGAAGTTGACTTCTTCAGTATTGGAACAAATGATTTGATTCAATACACGATGGCAGCTGACCGTATGAATGAACAAGTTTCTTACTTGTATCAACCATATAATCCAGCAATTTTGCGTTTGGTTAAAAATGTGGTTGACGCTGCTCATAAAGAAGGCAAATGGACGGGTATGTGTGGTGAAATGGCCGGCGACCAAATAGCTGTTCCACTATTAATGGGTATTGGTTTAGATGAATTTTCAATGAGTGCAACGTCTATCTTGAAGACTCGTAGCTTAATGAAGAAATTAGATACCGAAAAAATGCAAGAACTTGCTAATCGTGCGTTAAACGATTGCGATACAGTAGATGAAGTAATAGCGTTAGTTGAAGAATACGTTGGTTAATTTCATTTCTGTTAAATTTAAAGCGACTAAGACAATGAATCGTTGCCTTGGTCGCTTTTTTTTTGGTAGAAAAATAGAAGTATGCGTCGGTTTACAAAAAAATGAGAAATGAAGTGACACTCCATTCCTCAACAAACCGTTTAATTAAGTGTCGGCTACCACTACCTAGCCATTCTTCAAATTATATCATGTACAATTTGAAGAACGACTTTTCTCATTTTATAAAAGAGGCGCTTGCTAAATAATTAAAGGGATTTATTTAAATTAAAAAATCTTGATATAAATGCAAAACGTTTTTGTTGAAAATTTGATCGACTTGTTCACTAGAAAAATCAGATTTACGTAGAGCATCATAAATTTTGGGTAAAATTGTTCCGTCTGGTAAATCTCCATGTACTGGGATACCGTCAAAATCAGTGCCTAAGCCAATTGATTCGATGCCGCCTACATTATAAAGGTGACGAGCATGACGACAAATAGCATTGATCAAGGAACCCTTTTCTTTAGCGTCTTGTAAAAAGCTAGCAGAAAAGTTGATGCCAATCACGCCTCCGCGTTCTGCGATTTTTTTGATTAAGTCGTCAGGCAAATTGCGGAAATGGGGGCAAATTTTACGAGTATTGGAGTGACTGGCAACAAACGGACGCTTAGTATACTGTAAAACGTCATTAACCAGCGCATCGGAACCATGAGAAACATCAATGATCATTCCCAGCTCATCCATTCGCTGAACAATTTCGATTCCTTTATTTGTTAAGCCTCTTTGTGTTTGGTCGGTTAATTGGTTGTTATCATCAGCAAAAATAGCATTTGGATAGCCAATTTCATTGGGATAATTCCAAGTAAGTGTCATCATTCGTACACCTAGATCATAAAACTCTTCTAGTTTTTCAACGCTACCTTCGATAGGAGCGCCTTCCTCCATTGTTAGCAGAGCGCTCATACGTTCATTTAAACCATTTTCTAAAATTTGTTCGTAATGAGTGATTGGACGGATCTGATCCTCATTGGCTTTCATTTCTGCATAAAAACAGTCAATCATGTTTTTGGCTTCTTCATAAGAAGAGTCAACTGATTTTTTATCAATAAAAATGGCAAAATTTTGTAATAAGTAATCGCCTTCTTGCATTTTAGGAATATCTAATTGAAAACTATTTTTCTTTAGATGACTTTGATCATTTACAGGTGATTGATAAATTTTCATAATTGTATCACAATGCATATCTACAACATTCATAAGTTAACCTCCATTTTAAAAACATAAGCTACCTTAAAGATATCATTTTTTGTGAAAAGAAACTAGCAAAACAAAAGTAATTTTTTAAGAAAAGTTTTCTTAACAGCAAACTCAAGAAAGAATTATTCGTTCAGTAAACGAATAGACAAGAAAAAAAGTTTCCAAAGTATAAATTGCTGAACTGCTAGGCTAAAACGAAACAGTCGTTTGTTTCCAATGAAAATAAGAAACTAATTTTTACAATAATGGGAATCGATATAGGCCCTTAGTTGGAGTTACGTTCATTTTAAAATATGATATACTGTAGTTGTAAAACGAAAGGGGAATGAATCCTTGAAGGTATTGCTTTATTTTGAAGGTGAAAAAATGCTAGAAAAATCAGGGATTGGTCGAGCATTTGACCATCAAAAGAAGGCATTGGAAAGCGCAGGAATTGAATATACCACTGATGCCAAAAGCAAGGACTACGATATTTTACATATTAATACGTATGGCCTAAATACTCGAAAAATGATTCAGCAAGCCAAAAGGCAAGAGAAAAAAGTGGTTTATCATGCCCATTCTAACGCAGAAGATTTCAAGAATTCATTTATCGGTTCTAATGCAGTTACACCTTTATATAAAAAATATATTGTCAGTCTTTACTCTTTAGGGGACCATTTAATCACACCAACACTATATGCTAAACGTATTCTACAAAGTTACGGCATTCAGAAACCTATTGATGTAGTGTCTAATGGGATTAATTTGGCCCAATTTAAGCCTGATGCTAAAAAGGAGCAGGAATTTCGAGCATATTTTAATTTAGCTGCTGAACAGAAAGTGATTATCTCTGTGGGGCTTTATTTCTATCGTAAAGGTATTGTTGATTTTGTCGAAATTGCTAGACGTTTTCCGCAATATACATTCATATGGTTTGGTCATATTTCCTTATATTCTGTGCCAAAAGAGATTCGTAAAATTGTACAATATGATCATCCGGATAATGTCATATTTCCTGGCTATATCAAAGGTGACATCATTGAGGGTGCTTATTCCAACGCAGATTTATTTTTCTTTCCTTCTTATGAAGAAACGGAAGGAATCGTGGTTTTAGAAGCCTTAGCAAGTTCACAAAATGTGCTTGTACGTGATATTCCTGTCTATGAAGGCTGGTTACAAGACAAACAAAATTGCTATATGGGGCATGATAATGCTGAATTTAGTCAATTACTAGAAGGTATTGTAGAAAAAAAGTTGCCTGATCTTTCAAAAAATGGGTGGCAAACAGCACAAACAAAAAGCATTCAACATATCGGTACTGAATTAAAAAATGTATATGAAATGGTGCTTTCTTAAAAAAACGGCAGGTTCGTAGTTTGGAGTGAATTTTTGTGAAAATCGGATTTTTCACAGATACTTACTTTCCTCAAGTAAGTGGAGTTGCTACATCAATTAAAACTTTAAAAGATGAATTAGTTAAATTAGGGCATGAAGTAATCATATTTACCACCACTGATCCTAATGCGCCTGATGATGAAGAAGGGATTATTCGCATGCCGAGTGTGCCTTTTATCTCATTTAAAGACCGCCGTATTGTGGTACGTGGTATGTGGGATGCGTATATGATCGCAAAAGAATTTGAATTAGATTTGGTCCATACTCATACCGAATTCGGGGTTGGATTTTTAGGAAAAGTAGTGGGGAAAAGCTTGCATATCCCTGTTGTCCATACTTATCATACAATGTATGAAGATTATTTACATTATATCGCTCACGGAAAAGTGCTTCGGCCAACTCATGTAAAAATTTTTTCTCGAGTATTTGCTAACCATACGTCTGGGGTAGTTTGTCCTAGTGAACGAGTGATAGCTACGTTAAGAAAATATGGTGTGGTTACGCCAATGCGCATTATTCCAACGGGGATTGAAACAAAAAAATTTGAGCCAAACGAAAACACACCTACAGAAATAGCACAATTACGAACTTTTTTGGGAATGGAAAAAGATGAAACGTTTCTTCTTTCTCTTAGTCGGCTTTCTTACGAAAAAAACATTCAAGCTTTGATCCAAAAATTACCTGATATTTTACAAGTGAAACCTAGCGTACGATTAGTAATTGTAGGAAAAGGGCCTTATGAAGAAGAATTAAAGCAGTTAGCTTTTATTGAAGGAATAACAGATAGGGTACTGTTTGTCGGAGAGGTGCCTAATGATCAAGTAGCATTGTATTATCAAGCAGCTGATTATTTTGTTTGTACTTCTACTTCAGAAAGCCAGGGGTTAACATATCTGGAAGCAATGGCCTCTGGAACACAACTTGTAGTTGAAGGGAATGATTATTTAGATCATTTGGTGGATGATTTTTCACTAGGAGCCACTTTTAAAACAGATGATGAATTTGCGTCCATGCTGCTTTCTTATATGGCAGAAAACCCTGCTAAAAATCCGGAAGTTTTAGCTAGAAAAAAATACGAAATTTCAGCAGAAAGCTTTGGCAAATCCATGCTGGCTTTTTATAATGAGACGATTGTCTATTATGAAAAAGTTCAAGCTGAGAAAGAACAGCGACCTGAAGTTGATACAAGCACCAAAACGAAAAAACACAAACGATTATTTAAAGGGATTTTCCATTAATTATTTTAAAAACCTGTACTTTTCACGTATACTGAAGGTACAGGTTTTATTATATTATAAGGAGGAAGACTAATGAAAATTGGTTTTATCGGAACAGGAGTTATGGGACATGCAATTATCGTAAATTTAATGAACGCAGGTCATGAGTTATTTGTCTATAACCGAACAAAAAGTAAAACTGACGACCTAGTAGCAAATGGTGCGACTTGGAAAGATACACCCAAAGAAATTGCTGCTGCTAGTGAAATAATTTTTACCATGGTCGGTTATCCGCAAGATGTTGAACAAGTCTATTATGATGAGTCGACAGGAATTTTTGCTAGCGATGTCAAAGATAAAATTTTAGTCGATTTAACGACTAGTACACCTTCTTTGGCTGAAAAAATTAATCAAACTGCTAACGATAAAGGAGCTGCTAGCTTAGATGCTCCGGTTTCTGGTGGAGATTTGGGCGCACAAAATGCGACATTAACTATTATGGTAGGCGGCGAACAAACAGTTTACAATAAGGTGATGCCACTTTTTGAAAAAATGGGTAAAACTTATACATTGCATGGTACAGCCGGTAAAGGGCAACATACTAAAATGGCTAATCAAATTATGATCGCTGGAACTATGACTGGTATGACTGAAATGCTGGTTTATGCAGATAAAGCAGGACTATCCTTACAAAAAGTTATGGATACATTGGCTGGTGGCGGTGCTGCCAATTGGTCAATGACTAATTACGGTCCGCGTATTTTAAAAGACGATTATTCACCAGGCTTTTTTGTTAAACATTTTATTAAAGATTTGAAGATTGCTTTAGATGAAGCGAAAAAAATGTCATTGGATTTACCTAGTACCCAATTAGCTACTCAACTTTATGAAAAACTGGCAGATCAAGGCAACGAAAATGACGGAACCCAAGCATTAATCAAACTTTGGTGGAAAGAGAGAACAAATTCTTAAAAACTAAAAAAAATTGAAAAAAACGACCACAAGTCTTCTTCTTTTTGTTAGAATATAACAGAAATGTGAATAAAAGAGGAGGCACTTAGGATGCAAAGTTCCCAATTAGTTGCTATCATTAAACGACTGGAAGCTATGGTCGAAGCACAAGATAGTGAAGTGCAGGTACGCCGTTTTGAAAAAGAAGGCGTTGAAAAATGTACAGTAACCTATGACAATTCAACAGAAACATTTGAGTTAACTGAAGCTCAAACGAATCAAGCTTACCAATTCGATAATATTGATATTGTGGCAATGGAAATTTATGATTTAATACAATAAAAGACTCCGAGAAACAAGTTAAAAATAATTGTTTCTCGGATTTTTTTGTAGAAGCTCTTCACAATAGGTCCAATTTATTGTAGAATTTTAATTGTCTGGAAGCACTATATATGGAAGGCGAACGATGATGAAATACTATATATTGTGTGTTTTTGAAAATATAATAAGGAAGGCGATCAAAATCGTGATAGTAATGGCAGGAATGATTGGGGCAGGAAAGACGACCTATACAACCAAAATAGCAAAAGAGTTACATACGCAGCCGTTTTATGAAGCTGTGGATGAAAATCCTATTTTAAACAAATATTATAATAATCCAGAAAAGTATGG
Organism: Tetragenococcus koreensis; assembly: GCF_003795145.1. Taxonomy (GTDB): domain Bacteria; phylum Bacillota; class Bacilli; order Lactobacillales; family Enterococcaceae; genus Tetragenococcus; species Tetragenococcus koreensis. The sequence goes on from NZ_CP027786.1 coordinate 280,669, forward strand.
CTTTGCTTTACAAATTTATTTTTTAAACAAACGTTTTAAAAGTATCAAAGAAGCATTTTTTGATCAAAATAATGTATTGGATCGTTCTATTTATGAAGATGCGTTGTTTACCAAAATCAATGTAGAAAACGGCAATATCAGTATAGAAGAATATCAACTTTATTTAGAACTATTAGATAATATGATGGAAGAACTAGCGACACTGCCCAAAAAAGCGCCTGATTTAATGATCTATCTAGATGCTAGTTTTGACCATATATTAACCAATATCCAAAAACGTGGCAGAACATTTGAACAACCAACCAAAGAAAACGGACTGTTAACTTACTATCAGCAATTGCATACAGCTTACGGTGATTGGTTTGAGCAATATGATCACGGCCCTAAACTAAAAATTGATGCCAATCGTTATGATGTGACAAAAGAGAAAGACTGGCAAAATGTATTCGACCAGATCCAAACGAAACTTAATAGAAAGGAAATGACAATTGGGTAAAGATAAGCAAAAACAACCGCTAGTCAAAGTTTACTTAGGGACACCCTATTTTAATGAAGAACAGAAAAAGCGTGTTGAAAAAGCTAAAAAAGCACTTGAAAAAAATGATACAGTAGCCGTTATTCATTTTCCCTTTGATTTTCAATATAAAGAAGCAACGCTTGATGATCCAAAAGAAATATTTGGTACGCTTACTTGGCAAAATGCTACTTATCAAAATGATTTGTCTGCTATGAGTACTGCGGATTGCGGCGTATTTTTGTATGATTTGGATCAAATTGATGATGGTTCTGCGTTTGAAATTGGGTTTATGCGTGCACTGCACAAACCTGTTTTAGTGTTTCCTTTTAGTAAAGAGCTTGATAAACAGGAGTTAAATTTAATGATTGCACGCGGAACAACGAATTTTATCGATTCATTTGAAAAACTAAGTACGTATGACTTTAATCATTTCCCTAGTGAGCCACAAGCTCCTATTGATGTATTTTAACTCTTTTGATTTAGCTTTTGTAATGGTAGTTGATAAAACCAAAAAAACTATTACAGATCAAGCTGGGACATAAGTTTTCTCTGATAATGATTTTTAAAAAATTAGACATCCCAATCCTGGGCCATTCGCCTTTTCTGACGAGAAACATAGAGATACGGGAGGTAAGCGCTAGTTTTCGAAAATTTATCATTGCTGGAAGCTTTTGTTTCAGCTTTTTCATTAGTGTAAACAGTTTCCTTTTAATGATAGATAAAGTGCTTCAAGTACATATTTAGTGCGGATTGCTAGGTCAAAGCTTCTAAAATCTTCTGAGCTAATACCAAAATAAAGCTTCTTCTAAATTTGAACTTTAACCAATGATGTCTAACAAATCACCTGTCTATTTGGCAAAGAATGTTAATAAAAACTAAAAGGAAAATCGAAAGCTATTTACACAACAGCTGATTATGTTAAAATTATTTGCAAGTCAAAGTAATTTGATCTTCGATTTTTGATTGTTTGCAAAGTAAACGAATGAAAAATGTAAAAATAAGGTTGCAATTTTTTTGAGTTTCATTTATAGTTTGATTATCAAATCGTTTGATAATCAAACTATTCGGATGGTGTTAGTTAATGGAGCCCAATTTTGAACGAATCAATACATTATTAGTTGAGGCTTTTAATGATATCTTAGTGATCGAAGAATCTGAGCTGAAAAAGTCGCAATTTAAAGATTTATCGATTACTGAGATGCATACAATAGAAGCGATCGGTATGTACGAAAAAAAGACTACTTCTGAAGTAGCCAAACAACTTTCGATCACTGTTGGGACATTGACGATCGCAATCAATCGTTTGGTAAAAAAAGACTATGTTGAACGTCTTCGTAGTGAAGATGATCGACGAGTTGTCAAATTAGGTTTGACCAAAAAGGGGAGATTGATTTTCCGTGTCCATCAGCATTTTCATATGCAAATGGTCAAAAGTATTTTGGAAGGCATGGACAGTGAAGAGTCTGTGGCTTTACAAAAGGCATTGGAAAATCTTCATGATTTCCTACAAGATTATAAGTGAGTGTAATTGAATGAATAGTTTTGGACAGATCACACAAACAGCCAGTTTCGTTCCTGAAAAAGTCGTGACCAACGATCAATTAGCGCAAATCATGGATACCAGTGATGAATGGATTCAATCTCGTACAGGGATTAAAAAACGACACATTGCAACAACTCAGAACACTTCGGATCTTTGTATTAAAGTAGCAGAAACACTACTTAAAAAAAGTGAGTATGCTGCTGCAGATCTTGATTTTATCATTGTTGCAACGATGTCTCCTGATTACAATAGTCCTTCGGTTGCTTGCTTAGTGCAAGGAGCAATTGGTGCAAACCATGCAATGTGTTTTGATTTAAGCGCTGCCTGTTCAGGTTTTGTTTATGCATTATCAATGGGCGATAAGATGATACGCACTGGTTCTAAAAAGGGCTTGATCATTGGTGGGGAAGTTATCTCTAAAGTGCTAGATTGGACCGATCGGACAACTGCAGTGTTATTTGGTGATGGTGCTGGTGGTGTTTTATTAGAAGCAGCAGAAAAAGAACATATCACGGCTGAAAATCTACAAGCAGATGGGACGCGAGCGATGTCTTTGACGTCTGGTTTTACCGCCGTTAATAATCCATATACAGAAGATGGCACGAAGCAAAGTCCTTACTTATCAATGGAAGGACGCGAAATTTTTGATTTTGCGGTAAGAGACGTAGTACAACAAATCAAAAAAGTGATGGATGAACAAAATAAAGAAATCGATTATTTCTTACTTCATCAAGCGAATGCGCGTATTTTAGATAAAATCGCGAAGAAAGTCAATGTTTCCAGAGCAAAATTTTTACAAAACATGGACAGTTATGGAAATACCTCTGCTGCCTCAATTCCAATTTTATTGGATGAAGCAGTAGCAAGTAAAAAAATTGTTCTTGGAAACCAACAAAATGTGATACTTTCAGGTTTTGGCGGCGGATTAACTTGGGCAACCTTGTCAGTCGTATTATAAACCTGTTAAGTGATAAAATTAGAAAAAATATTGGAGGAATATAACTATGGTATTCGAAAAAATTCAAGGAATCGTAGCAGAAGAATTAGATAAGGAAAAAGACGAAATTAAATTGTCAACAAACATCCAAGAGGACTTAGAAGCTGACAGCTTGGATCTATTCCAAATTATCAACGAAATCGAAGACGAATTTGATGTAAAAATTGAAACAGATGAAGGCATCCAAACAGTCGATGATTTAGTGAAATACGTAGAAAAACAACAAGCTTAATTATCAAGGCTGGGCCCAAAGCCTAGCCTTTGCTTTTGCTGTGAATCACTACGATTTAGCGACCAAGGGGAGCTAAGAGTAGATGATGAACAGTACTAGGACGAGCGAACGCGAGGCGTAGTCACCTTACTTTCGAATCACTACGATTTAGCGACCAAGGGGAGCTAAGAGTAGATGATGAACAGTACTAGGAAGAGCGGAGCGAGGCGTAGTCACCTTACTTTCGAATCACTACGATTTAGCGACCAAGGGGAGCTAAGAACAGATCCTACAAGGTCTTAGCAACTTGTCGCTTAGACCTTGATGAGATCGAAGCGAAAGCGAAGAGATGAACAGTACTAGGAAGAGCGAATGCGAGGCGTAGTGTCCGGAATTTTCGAATGGTTGCAAGCTGGGCAGTAAAAAATGCTTACATAAATGATGAACGAATGACAGCAATTGCAACTTTAATTAGGAGTAGTTTTAAAGGAGAAGCGGATGAAAACAGCTTTTTTATTTAGCGGTCAGGGAGATCAATATCCTGGTATGGGAAAAGAACTCTATGATCAATACGAAATTGTCAGAGACACATTTGAACAAGCGTCAAATGTTTTAAATTATGATATGGCAGAATTATGCTTTACCGAAAATGATAAACTGGATCTAACCGAATATACACAACCTGCTATTTTAACGGTCAGTGTTGCTTTTTTGCGATTACTAAAAGAAAAGGGTATTCAACCTGATGCTGTTGCAGGTTTGAGCTTAGGCGAATATTCTGCACTAGTGGCAAGTGGAGCATTAGACTTTTCCACAGCAGTTGCTTTAGTTGCAAAACGTGGAAAGTATATGGCAGAGGCGGCTCCACAAGGCGTTGGTAAAATGGTAGCAGTCATGAACGCACCGATAGATACGATTGAAGAGGCTTGTAAAAAAGCTAGTGAACATGGAATTGTGGCACCGGCTAATTATAATACGCCTAAACAAATTGTCATCGGCGGTGAAAAAGAAGCAGTTGATCATGCAGTTGATTTATTAACCGAGGCAGGCGTACGTCGTATGATCCCTTTGAACGTCAGTGGCCCTTTTCATACGAAACTTTTAGAACCAGCAGCTAAACAATTAAAAGAAACATTACAAAATGTAACTTTTAATGAAATGCAAATTCCGGTTATCAGCAATACCACTGCTAACGTTATGCAGCAAGACGAAATCAAACATTTATTGGAATTACAAGTTAAATCGCCTGTTCGTTTTTATGAAAGTGTTGCAACTTTAAAAGATTTGGGGATTGAACGCGTAGTCGAAGTGGGTCCTGGAAAGACGATCACAGGATTTATGAAAAAAATTGATAAAACAATAAAAATGAACCGTGTTTCAGATTTGAAGACCTTGCAAGAAACAGAAGAATTTGTTTAATTAATGGAGGAATCTATGGAACTGCAAAATAAAAATGTATTTGTTACTGGCAGTACTCGTGGCATTGGATTAGCTATTGCTAAAGCATTTGCGCAGCAAGGTGCTAACATTGTACTTAATGGACGCAAAGAAATTTCTGCGGAATTAATTGCCGAAATTGAGACTTTTGGGGTAAAATGTATTGGTATATCTGGTGATATTTCTGATTTTTCAAGCGCCAAAGATATGCTTGAACAAGCCCAAGAGCAATTAGGTGAAATTCAGGTGTTGGTCAATAATGCAGGAATGAATAACGACAAATTATTGCTCCGCATGAAAGAAGAAGACTTTGAAGATGTTTTGAAAGTTAACCTAACTGGAACCTTCAATATGACCCAACATATCCTGAAAAAAATGATGAAACAAAAAGCAGGCGTTATTATCAATATCTCCAGCGTTTCTGGTTTGATAGGCAATGTCGGTCAAGCAAACTATGCTGCAAGTAAAGCTGGTGTTGTTGGGTTTACTAAAACAGTAGCCAAAGAAGCAGCACCACGTGGTATTACTTGCAATGCGATTGCGCCCGGTTTTATTGCTACGGATATGACAGATGTTTTGTCGGATAAAATTAAAGCACAAATCAACGAAACTATTCCATTGCAGCATTTAGGTAGCCCAGAAGACGTAGCTAAAACAGCCGTTTTCTTAGCTCAAAGTCCTTATATTACAGGACAAGTGATTAGTGTTGATGGTGGTTTAGTGATGCAAGGTTAAAACAATGCGATTGGCTTTTCGCAAAATGGAGGGAGAAGCATTATGAATCGAGTAGTTATTACAGGTTATGGTGTTGTTTCGCCGATCGGCAATGACCCAGAAACCTTTTTATCAAGTTTACAAAATGGGACAAACGGGATTGATAAAATCACGAAGTTTGATGCAGAAGATACCGGCGTTTCAGTAGCAGGTGAGGTCAAAGACTTTCCCAGAGAGAAATATTTTAAGAAAAAAGATACTAAACGAATGGACCTTTTTTCACTTTATGGCGTTTATGCTGCACTTGATGCCCTTGAAATGGCAAAATTAGACACAGAGAAAACGGATATGGACCGTTTCGGTGTCATGGTGGGTTCTGGTATCGGTGGATTACCAACGATTCAAGAACAAGTGACACGCATGAACGAAAAGGGGGCCGATCGTGTTTCGCCAATGTTTGTACCAATGTCAATTGTGAATATGGTCGCTGGAAATATCGCTATGCGTGTAGGTGCTAAAGGTATTTGCACATCCATTGTTACAGCATGTGCTTCTGGCAATAATTCTATTGGCGAAGCTTTCCGTAATATTAAACATGGTTATCAAGATGTGATGCTTGCGGGCGGATCTGAATCAACCATTTGTGAAATCGGCATTGCCGGCTTTGCTTCTTTAACTGCTTTAAGCCGTAACGAAGATCCTAATCATGCTTCAACGCCTTTTGATACTAATCGTTCAGGCTTTGTTATGGGTGAAGGTGCTGGTGTTCTTTTAATGGAATCACTAGAACATGCTCAAGCTCGCGGAGCTAATATTTTAGGGGAAGTTGTCGGCTATGGTGCTAACTGTGATGCTTATCATATGACCGCACCAAATCCTGATGGTTCAGGTGCCGGAAAAGCCATGAAATTAGCTATGGATGAAGCGCAAATCACTCCTGAACAAATCGGCTATGTTAATGCTCATGGAACAGCAACGCCGGCTAACGATGTATCAGAAGCGACCGCTATTCACTATGGTTTAGGCGAACATGCCAAAGATGTCTATGTCAGCAGTACCAAATCAATGACCGGACACTTGTTAGGAGCTGCCGGTGGAATCGAATCCGTTGCTTCCTTGTTAGCTTTACAACATCAATTTGTACCAGCTAGTATTAATGTAACTGAACAAGATCCAGACATTGATTTAAACGTGGTGAAAAACCAAAGTATCGACGCGAATTTAGACTATGTATTGAGCAATTCAATGGGCTTTGGTGGCCATAATGCGGTATTATTGATGAAACGTTGGGAGGCATAAAGATGCAACAAGAAGAATTGAAAGAATTGCTTGCAATCTTTGATCAATCTACTTTGACCGAATTTGATTTAAAAGACGGAGCTTTTGAATTATACTTTAATAAAACAGCAGCAGCAAGAAGTCAAGCTGGTCAAGGAAATAGTGCTGGAGCTTCAACAGAAACTACTGTAGAATCAGCACCAACAGCCCAACCAGCGACGCAACAAACTGTTCAGTCAAAAACAGCTGAACCAGAAAAAGAAGCGGTAGAAGGAACAGATATCGTTTCTCCAATCGTTGGCGTTACTTATTTACGTCCAGCGCCGGAAAAACCTGATTTCAAAAAAGTTGGGGATCATATCGAAGCTGGGGAAGTCGTTTGTATCGTTGAAGCGATGAAAGTGATGAATGAAATTACCAGTGACGTATCTGGCGAAATTGTTGAAGTATTAGTAGAAAATGAGCAAGTGGTCGAATTTAATCAACCATTGTTCCGGGTGAAAGAAGGCTAAATATGTCAGTAATGAATATTCAAGAGATCAAAGAAATCATCCCGCATCGTTTTCCTATGCTCTTACTTGATCGCATAGAAGAGTTAGAAGAAGGAAAACGGATTGTGGCTAAAAAGAATGTTACAGTTAATGAACCATTTTTTCAAGGTCATTTTCCTCATGAACCAGTGATGCCAGGAGTTTTGATTATTGAAGCAATGGCACAAGCAGGTGCTGTTTCTCTGCTTAGCTTAGAACAGTTTCGTGGGAAAACTGCTTATTTTGGTGGTATTGACAAAGCCAAATTCCGCAAAAAAGTTACTCCTGGCGATACACTAATGTTAGAAGTTGAACTGTTAAAAGTGAAATCTTCTGCGGGCATTGGTAAAGGTATCGCTCGTGTTGACGGAAAAAAAGTAGCGGAAGCAGAATTAACGTTCATGATTGGATAGGTGGATTATGTTTTCAAAGATTTTAGTTGCAAACCGCGGAGAAATCGCGGTACGGATTATACGCGCTTGTCGCGAATTAGGCGTTCATACAGTTGCGGTTTATTCAGAGGCAGATAAAGATGCCCTACATGCTGAATTAGCTGACGAAGCAATCTGTATTGGTCCCGCACGTTCATCAGACTCTTATTTGAACGTTCAGCAAATTTTAAGTGCAGCTATCGTAACCAAAGCAGAAGCAATCCATCCTGGGTTTGGTTTTCTGTCAGAAAACGCACGTTTTGCTGCGATGTGTGAAGAAATGAATGTTGTCTTTATTGGTCCTAAAAGTAAAACAATTGATGACATGGGGAATAAAATCAATGCTAGAAAATTGATGAGAGAAGCAAATGTTCCGGTTATTCCGGGCAGTCCAGGTGCCATTAGCGATGTCGAAGAAGCGGTTCAAATCGCTGATGAAATCGGCTTTCCAATTATGTTGAAAGCTGCAGCTGGTGGTGGTGGTAAAGGGATCCGGAAAGTTTATAATAAAGAGGATTTACCACATCATTTTTCTTCTGCTCAACAAGAAGCTAAAGCAGCTTTCGGCGATGATTCCATGTACATCGAAAAAATTGTTTATCCGGCTCGTCATATAGAAATTCAAATTTTAGCCGATAATTTTGGTCATGTGATACACTTAGGAGAAAGAGACTGCTCTTTACAACGTAATAACCAAAAAGTTATGGAAGAGTCACCTTCAGTAGCTATAGATGAAGAAAAACGACAAGAAATTGGGATGACTGCAGTTAAGGCGGCCCAAGCTGTCGATTATTGTAATGCTGGAACAATTGAATTTTTAATGGATGAAGACGGTAATTTTTATTTCATGGAAATGAATACTCGAATTCAAGTAGAACATCCGATTACAGAAATGGTAACAGGCGTTGATATTGTCAAAAAACAATTAGAAATTGCTAGTGGCCAAGAGCTAACTATTGAACAAAAAGACGTTCAATTTAAAGGGCATGCGATTGAGTGTCGGATTAACGCTGAAAATCCAGCCTTTAATTTCGCTCCATCTCCTGGTAAGATTGAAAACTTATTATTGCCAGCAGGTGGTATGGGCATTCGGGTAGAAAGTGCGATGTATTCAGGCTATACGATTCCACCTTATTATGATTCAATGATTGCCAAAATCATCGCTTATGCTGATACACGCTTAGAAGCACTAATGAAAATGCAACGGGCATTAAGTGAATTAGTTACTGAGGGAATTGTGACGAATGCAGAATTTCAATTAGATTTGATCAGTCATCCCAAAGTACTTTCTGGCGATTATAATACTGCCTTTTTACAAGAAGAATTCTTACCAAATTGGACACCTGAAGATTAGGAGGCGCAGCAAATGGCATTGTTTAAAAAGAAAAAGGATTACATCAAAATCAATCCTAATCGTAATGCGACACCTATGAACGAGCCTTCTGTCCCAGATGATATGTGGGCAAAATGTCCAAGCTGCAAACATATTTTATATACTAAGGAGATCGGTGAAGAAAAAGTTTGTCCCAATTGTGGGTACAATTTCCGTATCAGTGCCAGCCAACGTCTAGCGTTGATCGCAGATGACGGTACTTTTGAAGAATGGGACACTGATATTGAAACAAAAGATCCACTCGATTTCCCTGGTTATTCAGAAAAAGTAAAAAAAATGCAAGAAAAAAACAACTTACATGAAGCTGTTTTAACGGGTATTGCTGATATATCTGGTGAACGAGTCGCACTTGGCATTATGGACTCCCATTTTATTATGGCAAGTATGGGCACTGTCGTCGGTGAAAAGATCACGCGCTTATTTGAAAAAGCCATCGAACAACAATTACCTGTCGTTTTATTTACTGCTTCAGGCGGTGCTCGGATGCAAGAAGGCATCTTTTCTTTAATGCAAATGGCTAAAGTATCAGCAGCCGTAAAAAATCATAGTAATGCTGGATTATTGTACCTAACCGTTTTAACTGATCCGACTACCGGTGGCGTCACGGCAAGTTTTGCGATGCAAGGAGATATTATTATTTCCGAACCACAAGCACTCATTGGTTTTGCTGGTAGACGAGTGATCGAAAATGCGATCAAACAAGAATTGCCAGAAGATTTTCAACGAGCAGAATTTCTTTTGGAACATGGTTTTATTGATCAGATTGTTACGCGTAAGGAATTAAAAGCGCGTATCTATGAATTAATTCATATGCATACGATGAAAGGGTGGCGTTAAGATGAAAAGATCTGCACATGAGATCGTTCAACTAGCTCGCGATCAAAAACGCCTGACCTCTTTGGATTATATTGAACGTATCTTTGAAAACTTTCAAGAATTTCACGGCGATCGTTATTATGCAGATGATGAAGCTGTGGTTGGTGGCGTTGCTTTATTAGACAACAAGCCAGTGACAGTGATTGGAATTCAAAAAGGTAAAAATTTACCAGAAAATTTAAGACGTAATTTTGGCTCTGCTAAACCTGAAGGTTATCGTAAAGCACTACGCCTAATGAAACAAGCTGAAAAGTTTGGTCGTCCTGTTGTTACCTTTATTAACACTTCTGGGGCGTATTCTGGTGTCAGTGCAGAAGAACGTGGTGAAGGGGAAGCAATTGCCAAAAACTTGTTTGAAATGGCTGACTTAAGTGTACCCATTATTTCAATTATTATCGGTGAAGGCGGCAGTGGTGGGGCACTAGCATTAGCCGTGGCTGATGAAGTTTGGATGCTGGAAAATTCTATTTATGCCGTGTTGCCACCAGAAAGTTTTGCTTCGATTTTGTGGAAAGATAGTAGCCGTGCGGAGGAAGCTGCGGACTTGATGAAGATTACGGCTCAAGAATTAAAAGAGCTGGATGTTATTGAGCAAGTCATTCCAGAATCATTCCGTGGCGAACCCATATCAGAAGAAGCAATTTTGCGGCGAGTCAAAGCCGATTTAACTTGGAAATTAAATGATCTTGCTAAAAGAGAACCTGCTAAATTAGTGCAAGACCGCTATGAACGTTTCCGTAAATTTTAAACAAAAATCACCGAGCCGTATAGTGGTCCGGTGGTTTTTTAGTTATAAAGGAAGGTACAGTTAACTTGCCTTCTTTTTGCTGTATTAAATAATTTGATAAGTAGCGGGAAGTGAAAATTTTATTGAGGCTTATAGTGGTGAGAAAAAAGAGGTTGTTATTTGTAATTAAACCGTGACAGCTACTAATGGCAACGACCCTATTTTCCAAAAGATAGAGAGCATTTCTCGAAAGTAATTCTAGAAATAGGGAAAACTAGAGTAGGATTCGAAAAGTAGCTCTAGAAATAGGGAAAACTAGAGTAGGATTCGAAAAGTAGCTCTAGAAATGAGGGAAACTAGAGTAGGATTCGAAAAGCAGCTCTAGAAATAGGGAAAACTAGAGTAGGATTCGGAAAGTAGCTCTGGAAATAGGGAAAACTAGAGTAGGATCAGGAAAGTAACTAGAAATGAGGGAAACTAGAGTAGGATTCGAAAAGTAACTTTAGAAATTGGAAAAACTAAAGTAAGAACAGAAGTTGCCTCTTTATCTTTTCAAACATGGAAAGCCAATTCGTATTCTACCCCTTCTCTGTGTCTTTGCTCCTATGGTGTTGAATGCCTGTAAGCTTTTGTAAAATATATCTTTATAACTTAAAAAGTTAAGTGGGGGTAAATATTTTAGTTGAAATTTGAAACGTTATAATAATAAAAAATAACATATAAGGAGACGAACAATGAAGATAACTGATGAGATGATTCACCCTGAACTACGCTCGATCGGAAAAATGATTCGGTATGGCTTTCATTTTAAAAACGAAAATACTTTTTCTCATATGCAAAAGATATTGAATGTTACACGCGGCATTTTACGGCCTAAAAATCTTCAATGGAAAAATTATGTGACACTTTCTTTGCATAACGATCAACTAAAATTTGCCGTGGCTAAAAGCAATAAACCCAAAAATGAAGCAGTAGGCCTTCTTTGGGTTCACGGAGGTGGCTACGCTTTAGGCGCACCAGAACAAGATGGAGGGTTTGTTCAAAAATTTATTGAAGCCACTAATTGCGTAGTTGTATTACCTGATTATCGTCTATCAACCGAAGCAGCTTTTCCTGCAGCTTTAGAAGATTGCTATGACACATTGCTTTGGATGAAAGATCATGCGAGCGAATTAGGTATCCGTTTCGATCAAATTTTTGTGGGAGGCGATAGCGCAGGCGGTGGATTAGCTGCAGCAGTGTCACTTTTAGCACGTGACCGTGGGGAAGTCAATATTGCTTTTCAAATGTCTCTTTATCCCATGTTGGACGATCGTATGATGACGTCTTCTATGCAAAATAACGATGCACCTATTTGGGACAGTCATGCGACTCAAGTGGCTTGGCAAATGTATTTAAAAGACCATTTTCAAACAGAAGATGTATCAAGCTATGCTGCACCAGCCAGAGCTACTAATTATCATAACTTACCACCAACTTATACTTTTGTCGGTGACATTGAGCCTTTTTACGATGAGACCAGGATATATATCAAAAACTTACAACAAGCGGGCATCCCAGCTACTATGGATATTTACCCAGGCTGTTTTCATGCTTTTGACCAATTCGATCAAACAAAAATAGCACAAAAAGCAACGATAAATTATTTAGCTCATTTTATTTTTGCTACAAATCATTATTTTGCAGCACAAACGTAGTTAATTATTCTATTTTAGTATTAATACAGCGATGAATAAATGTATAAAAGGAAACGAGGTAAGTCAATATGGAAGAATTTCGTTATTGTCGCGAATCAAAAGTTATTCAAAATCATCGAATTTTCCCCTTTGATTTGAACCCTTTTGGCGCTTTATTTGGTGGAAAACTGATGACAATTATTGATGATGCGTCATCAATTTCAATCACTAGACACTGTAGAAGAGGCGCTGTGACAGCTTCTATTGATCAAATGAATTTTTTGAAACCACTGAAAAGTAACCACTCAGTGTGTGTAGATTCCTACGTGACCGGAGCCCATCATAAATCAATGGAGGTTTTTGTGAAAGTAATCGGAGAAGATTTGGTTACAGGAGAACGTTATCTGGCGGCTACTTGCTTTATGACCTTTGTCGCTGTTCCTTCTCATATGAACAAAGAAAAAGAATTCACTGTCCCTAAAGTTGTTCCGGAAACAGAAGAAGAAAAAATGGTTTGTGACGGTTATGAAAAAAGAAGACAACAAAGACTGGCAGAACGGGAGGGATATAAAAACTTCGTTGCCAATCTCTCAACGGATTTTCCGTGGTAAATCTAGTATGGGGATGAGGACAAAATTTACTCATTCTTCGCTATGCTAACCCTAAGTGTAAAATTTATTGAGACTCTCTAAAGGATAGACAACAAAAGAAATTGTATTTTCTGTAACTAGCTGGTTGGACAATAATGTTAGAGTTTGTTATTTATGGATATTGTCAGATTTAATGAAAATTTTTTCATTCATGGGGATTCTTTCACGAATACAGTCCCCATCTTTCATTTTTCAGGGAGTAAATTGGAGAGACACTACCTATGTTTTAAAAGATGGGGAGTGTAAAAGAGAACGAACCATTTAATGAGGACAATGATGTTCAAAACGTATTTGATTCGATAAAACTTTTATTACGATGGTGTATGTAGATATAAATTCCTTTTTAGGCTCGCAAAATCCTATCAAAAAAACTTTTACGATTCCTAAATGGGCAGATGATTTGGGTAAGCAACGCTCGTTAAACTTTTCAAAAACGCTAGAAGACGCTTTCGTAGAAAAAGTGAAAAATTAAAAAAGCTCAAGGAAGTAATAAATTCAAGCGAACCCAGCAAACAGATTATGGAACTGTTTGCTGGGTTTTTATTCGGCTTTTGCATGAATTCCACATATTTAAATAACAACTTTCTTATTACCGATTGCGATTTAACCTAAGGTAAGGTAACATTAAAATACAAAATTGTACTTAAAAAAGCAAACGAATCTTTGTTTTTTATATTGGGGAAAAAGAGATAGTTGGTACAGTTTGTTATTCATACTGTTAAAAAGGGAGTGGGGATTGTGTTAGAAGTGAAAAACTTGTCGAAATCTTTTGGCAATTATAAAGCAGTAGATGATTTAACCTTCACCATTGATAAGGGTCAAATTATGGGGTTAATTGGTCAAAATGGTGCGGGGAAAACCACAACCTTTCGTTTGATCCTTAATTTTTTACAAGCGGATCAAGGCGAAATTTTGTGGAATGGACGTCATTTAAGTGACAAAGAATACAATATTATTGGTTATTTACCAGAAGAACGCGGATTATATCCGCGAATCACTGTTCAAGAGCAGCTGATCTATTTCGCACGATTAAGAGGAAAAACGAAAAAAGAAATTTTACCAAAGATTGATGAATGGATGGAAAAATTTCAAGTTAAAGGTAAAAAATCAGATAAAGTCAAGACATTGTCAAAAGGGAATCAACAAAAGATTCAATTGATCGCTACATTGATTCATGAGCCGGATCTCATTATATTGGATGAGCCGTTTAGTGGATTAGATCCGGTTAATGCTGAGCTATTAAAAGATGGAATTATGGACCTCAAGGAAAAAGGATCTTGTGTGATATTTTCTAGTCATAATATGGATAACGTGGAAAAAATTTGTGACCATTTGATTATGCTAAATAACGGAAGGGCTGTTTTAAAAGGAGATGTTCATGAAATCCGGGAATCCTTTGGACGAACCAAAGTCTTTTTAGAATCAGACCTAACAAAAGATGAAGTTGCTCAAATGCCTGGAGTTACTAGTGTAATAGAACAGGATCAACGTTATTTAGAGATTACAGTGGATGATCCTGCAGTTGGAAAAACGATCTTTAACCAAGCAACGACAGAAGGCTATATCCCTATGTTTAATCAACAACCACCTACGCTAGAAGAAATATTTAAAATGAAAGCAGGTGATCGACATGAATAAATTTTGGATTATTGCTGGAGATGTTTATAAGAAAAATGTACGTTCCGTTTCGTTTTTGATTATGTTGTTGGTTCCTTTTATATTAGGGGGAATCGTATACGCGGCTGGGTATTTTGGTAGCCAAAGCGAGGAAGTAGATACGATTGGTATCACGTCTTCTTCAACGGAATTGGCAGAAGGAATGAGTGATTCAGCTCCTGCAGGCTACAATTTTAAAGTTGTTGATTCACAAGATGCAGGGGAAAATGAATTATCTGCTGAAGAAATCGATGCACTTTTCGTTGTCGATACCGCAGATAATAATCAACTTGATGGCACTTTATATAGCGAGTCTAACATGGGACAGTCGGTTGAGTTGACCTTGCAGCAAATGTTGAATGATATTCAGACGAATATGCGGGCGCAAGAATTAGGTTTGTCTGCAGATGAAGTCAACAGCTTGAATCAGCCAGCAGCTTTTGAACAGCAATCCGTTAGTTTTACTGACGCTGGGGATATGCAAATAGGAGAAGATTCTGAAGACTTCAATTTTGCTATTAGCTTTGCAGCGACAATTGTTTTATTTGTTTTTATTATTACTTACGCCGGCATTATTTCACAAGAAATTGCTTCAGAAAAAGGAACGCGTATTATGGAAGTCATTTTATCCAGTACGCGAGCGCAAATCCATTTTTATGGTAAGCTTGTTGGGATTTTGTTCGTTGCTTTAACGCAGATGGTGGTTTATGTTGCAGCTTTCGCGATTAGCTATCAATGGGTAAAAGACATTGAAGTCGTCAAAAACTTATTGGATACTGTTTCACTAAAAGGTGTGTTTGGAACCTTCCTCATGTTTACGTTGGCTTTTTTGATTTTAGGAATTTTTATTTATGCCGTTTTGGCAGCACTTTGTGGGTCTTTGGTAACGAAAACAGAAGACACGTCCAAAGTGATTTTGCCTGTGACCTATTTATCCTTAATCGGTTATCTATTGGGAATCTCTCTAGGTTCGTTTGATCCAAGTAACATTATTATTCGAATTACTTCCTATATCCCATTTCTATCTTCTTATTTGATGCCGATTCGTTTGGCTAACGAAACAGCTTCCATCCAAGAAGCGGTTATTTCTTTAGTGATTTTAGTTGCTACTACAGTTCTATTGACCATAGCTTCAGCTAAGATGTATAAATCAAATGTTTTGGTATATAACGATAAAGGCTTATTAGCGACTCTAAAACAATCATTTACGTTGATGAAAAATAAATAAAATATAGTAAATCCCCCAAAGTTCGTGTGTGGATCGAACTTTGGGGGATTTTATTAGTTAGTGAATTTATCTAACAATAGGACAACACAAATTAGCAGCCTGCTAGTCGAATTCTAGTTTCTGAATTTCATGATGTTTTTGCAATATATTTGTTTAAATCATTATATGTGATAAATACTATTGCCGCATTATGAAAAGTTTTAACCGAGAAGCAAGAATAGAATCTCATTTTACTAGATAGGAAATTGACCAGCATTTTCCACATTGACCTTGAATTGTCTGCCAAGGCTTTTCGATTAGTTGCTATAGTGCCATTTCTTTAGTAGACTGAATTTATAAAAAAATCATTGAGGTGATCCTAATGGATATTAAAAATATTACGCTTGATTCAACGAATAATTCGTCATTAACGATTTATCAAAGTAATACAAATGTTGCTCTTCCAGGAATCGTTATTATTGCTGGAGGAAGTTATAAGGAACTACAGGAAAGAGATACGGAAAGAGTAGCACTGCAATTTGCGACACAAGCTTTCCAATCCTTTGTAGTGAATTACCCGGTGGAAGAACAAAAAAATTATACGGCTGCTAAAGAAGTAATCACACAAGCTTTTTCTTATATTGCAGATCACGCCAGTCAGCTACAAGTAGATATCAATCAGTTGGGAATTATTGGATTTTCAGCCGGAGGGCAACTAGCTGCGGCTTATTCAAATCAAGAAGCAACACTGGCTAAATTTGCGCTTCTTGGCTATCCTGTCATCAAACCTACCTTAGATGAAAAAATGGGCGTTAAGAGTGAAGATGTTTCCCAATTTGTTTCGACAAATACGCCACCAACCTTTATCTGGGGAGCTGTCAATGATCAAGTAACCCCATTTTTAGAACACATCCACGTATATACAGAAGCTTTGGCACGCAACAACGTTCCTTTTGAAGTTCATGAATTTGGCACTGGCGATCATGGCATCGCATTAGCTAATAAATGGACCAGTGTTGTTAATAACGATCGATTGGATCCACATATGTCACGTTGGCTCCCATTAAGTATTGAATGGTTAGAAAAGGTAGTAGGTATTGGATAAGCATTTTTTATGATTACGTAAAAAAATCGCACACTGGAGGGATATTTCATTTCCCAGAATGTTTGGTATCTGTTAAAGAGATTGTGCCAGTGTGCGATAAATGTCGGAAAAGACGCTTCCTTTGCGCCAAACAAAATAAAAGTCATGCATTTTTTGTAAATCGTCGATGACGATTTTTTTTAGTTGACCATTTTTTAATTCCTCTGTTACTGCCGCTTCATATAACGCAGTGACGCCTAAATTATTTTTAACGAAATTCTTCAAAACGCTAATATCTCCAATTTCAAGTATTTGCTTAAAATCATTAAGTAATAGGTTTTGTTTTTCCAAATTTTTCTCAAAAATAGCGCGTGTTCCTGAGCCAGATTCTCTAATAATTAAGGTTTCATTTAATAAATCTTCCAACAAATGGGGCGTTTTTTTAAAAGAGTAGTTTTGTCCTGCGACAAAAACATAGTTCTCCCTGGAATATTGGATAAAACTATATTCTGTTTTGGGAAAATAGCCTTCCAATAAAGCAAAATCAATTGCGCCACTTTGTAACTTATCAAGTAAGTAAGCAGTGTTTTCAACAATCATCGTTAGCTGTATCGACGGATGCGTCTTAAAAAAATCAGCTAATCTCTCTGGTAGGACAAACTCACCAATTGTGCGCGTAGCGCCGAAATTTAAATGGGACACTAAGTGATCATCCTGCAGCATACTTTTTCTTAGCAGCTGGTCATCATAAGCGACAGTCGATAAGGTCTTATGGAAAAGTTTTCCGGCACGAGTCAGTTGTAGCTTTTTCCCTTCATAACTAAACAGCTTTGTACCATAATTTGTTTCTAAGTACTTAATGTGTTGGGACACCGCTGGCTGGGTGATACGTAGTTCTTCAGCTGCTTGAGTAAAATTCATATATTTGCATACGGTTAAAAATGTAGTCGTTCTAAAATCTAGCAACTTTTACAACCTCCTTGCGATAAATTATTTTTATTGGTATATAATAATAAATAATTTTCTGTTATATATGCTTTATGATAATATATTGCTAAATGAAATAGCAAGGAGAAGCTAGAATGAATTTTATCAAGAAAAATTATCAAGGGATTGTTTTATCCTTTTTTATTGCACTTATTGCAACATTTTTAGGACAGCGTTTTTCAATTATTGGAGGGCCTGTCTTTGGTATTTTAGTTGGTTTGATTATTGCGTTATTTCCCAGAAGTAGTGTGTTTGAACCTGGAATTAAGTTTACCTCCAAGAAAATTTTACAGTACGCTATTGTTTTACTGGGATTTGGAATGAACCTTTTTCAAATCTTTGCGGTGGGGAGCCAGTCGTTATTGATTATTATTTCAACAATCAGCACAGCCTTGATTGTTACGTATTTTGTAAGCAAATGGTTAAAGATTCCTGCAGATGTTTCAATTTTAGTGGGTGTGGGTTCTTCTATTTGTGGAGGCTCTGCGATTGCGGCTACTGCACCGGTGATTGAGGCGAAAGATGAAGATATCGCAAAATCAATTTCGGTAATTTTTTTATTTAACGTGATTGCAGCATTTTTATTTCCTATTTTTGGTGAGTTTCTAGGATTGAATGATGTTGGGTTTGGCACGTGGGCCGGCACTGCAATTAATGATACTTCATCAGTAGTTGCCGCAGGACAAACATGGGCCGCATCACATAGTAGTGATGTCGCTTTGAATTATGCAACGATTGTTAAACTAACTAGAACACTTGCGATCATTCCAATTACATTGATATTAGCTTTTTATCGTTCTAAAAAAAGCAACGCGGTTTCTGTTAAGCTATCTCAAACCTTTCCTTGGTTTATTTTGTTTTTCTTACTTGCCGCCATTTTTAGTACGGTGTTTCAATTAGATACCAGTGTGACCACGACATTAACGGATTTGAGTAAATTCTTTATTACGATGGCCATGTCAGCGATTGGTTTAAATACCAATATTGTCCAATTAGTAAAATCAGGTGGCAAACCGATTTTACTAGGCTTCATTTGTTGGATAAGTATTATGCTGGTTAGTTTGGTCATGCAGCAAGTGTTGGGTATTTGGTAATAAGGCAACGATTTTTCTAATATAGTTTTGTGAAAGTATCTTAATGAGCAAAAAATCGTCTATGGTAATAATCAATAGGTAGTAGAAATGATTATTTAAATATGATTTAGAAAGATCTAGAAAAGAAAGTTAGCTTTTGCTATCTTTCTTTTTTTACGTAAATAGACAGCTTTCTTTGCTATGACAAAGTTTTATGAATTGTATTATCGAAATGTGCAATATAACTTAATGACAGAAGGGCATTTTACGCATATAATACAATTTTGAAAGCGCTTTTTTAAAACTTGAACCGTAAATTTTGAAGAGAATCAATTTTGTTTGTCGGATAAGTTTGGCGTTGCAGCGTTTTTTGCATGATTAATAATTAAAAAAGCCAAGTAAGGTAGCAAAAAAATTGCCATCTGCTTGGCTTTTTATTTATGATTAGGACATAAGCGAATAAAAATAGCAGTTTTTCCCCGTCTTGTTGTAATTAGAGTAAGAGCATTGTCCCTGACAACTTCATTTGTTAGAATAAGCCACAATAGGCTGCAATAAATATCAAGTAGTCAATGAATCATTGGTTGATATAAATTCCTGATTTTGGCATGAGTATTAGATCAGGAAATTGGATTATGCATAGTCTTTAATTAGTAAAGATATTTTACAAGAAAGGAGAAAAATAGATGACGGAAAATAAACAAAAAAAAGGTTTTTCAGTGCCCTCGGCATATACCATTTTATTTTTATTGATTGTTACGATGGCTATTTTGTCCTGGATTGTTCCCGCTGGAGCTTACAACGTTGACCAAGCAGGCGAGATCATCAGTGATAGTTACCATACAGTTGCTAATAATCCCCAAGGAATTTGGGACATTTTCATGGCCCCAATCATAGGGATGGTCGGTAATGAAACAACAGAAGGAGCCATTTCGATTTCTCTTTTTATTTTAGTCATTGGAGGTTTTTTAGGAGTTGTCAATAAGACAAACGCACTAAACGACGGAATCGAAGTTTTAGTTCATAAATATTCCAAACAGAAGAAAATGTTGATTCCTATTTTGACAATACTTTTTGCATTAGGAGGTTCGACTTTTGGTATGGCAGAGGAAACAATGGCATTTTATCCGCTATTGATTCCAATCATGAAGGCTTTAGGATTAGACGCGATCGTTGCCGTTGCAATTCCTCTGGTCGGTGTTCAGATGGGAAATATCGCTGCTACAGTTAACCCTTTTGCCACAGGTGTTGCATCGCAAACCTTAAACATTTCGATGGGAGAGGGCTTGATTTCTCGCTTGATTTTGTTAGCAATCAATTTATCGGTTGCGATTTGGTATATTTATCATTATGCTAGTAAAATTGAAAAAGACCCGCAAAAATCTTTGGTCTATTCTACAAAAGAGGCGAGTGAACCTTCAGAAACTGAACAAGCGCCTGGAGGGAAAATTCCACAGCTTTCTTCAGGACAAAAAAGAGTATTATGGATTTTTGCTTTGACTTTTGTACTGATGGTCGTTGGTTTGGTGCCTTGGCAAACGATCAATACTGAGTGGACCTTTTTTGATTCGTTTGCCGAATGGCTGAAAAACGTGCCTTTATTAGGAAGTATAATTGGACAAGACATTGTGGCATTTGGCAATTGGTATTTTAATGAAATCACGATGCTCTTTCTTGCAATGGCAATTGCTATTAAATTTGCCTATCGTATCCCTGAACAAAAATTTGTTGGTTATTTCATGGAAGGTGTGAAAGATTTTGTCAGTGTCGCAATCGTTGTAGCTTTAGCGCGTGGTATTCAGGTTGTGATGGATGCAGGTATGATTACTGATACTGTCTTACATTGGGGAGAATTGGTTCTTCAAGGTACCAACAAAGTGGTCTTTACGGTTGCAACTTATATTTTTTATTTACCAATGACATTCCTTATTCCTTCAACATCAGGATTAGCTGCAGCGACAATGGGGATTATTGGTCCTATGGGAGAATTTGCAGGTGTAGCATCAGATATCGTTGTTAGTATCTATCAAGCAGCCGCTGGGTTGGTTAATATGTTGACGCCAACGTCTGCGGTAGTTATAGGTGCTTTGCAAATTGCGAATGTTAATATTTCGACGTGGTGGAAATGGGCTTGGAAATTAGCTTTATTGTTACTGCTCATTTCTTGTAGCTATTTCGTAATTTTAACGCTGATTTAAGAAATGACATTTTTTATGAAAGACAAGGTGAATGAATATGAACAAAGAAAAACAAATTGAATTACTGCAACATTTGATTCAAATCCCGACTGTGGACGATCATGAAAAGCAAGTCGTAGATTACATCGTGAAATTATTTGCACCCTATAAAGACCAAGACGCAGTACGGATTACGCGTGTTCCTTATAAAGGAGATCGGGAGAGTGTAGTTGTTTCGATCGGACCCGAAAATAGTGATTTTAAACTAGGCTTTTCCGGGCATATGGATGTCGTCAATTTGGGCGATCCAGATGCATGGAAGGATGATCCTTTTTCTGGCAAGCTATATGACAACAACACGAAAATGTATGGACGTGGAACGACTGACATGAAGAGTGGTTTGGCCGGTATGGTCGGCACGATGTTAACGTTATTAGAAGAAAAGGTTCCTTTAAAAGGAGAATTACGTTTATTAGCGACAGTAGGTGAAGAGACTGG